>NZ_JAMZEG020000002.1:997500-1283646 GCF_024435075.2 Marinomonas maritima
AGATGTGACCCATTTCGTTGATCAGCTTGATGCTTTTAACATCCAACACGGGCTCACCGAATTGGCGACCCGGTTTCAAGAAATTAGAAACAGGATCGCTGCCCAGCATTTCTCTTACAATCCACGGCACATCGATGTCTTTGACTTCCGCTTCGACTTGAAAGTTACCGTCGCGTAAAATGGTAATGTGGTCGCCTATCGCCATTAGTTCTTCCAAGCGATGCGAGATATAAATAATAGAAACACCTTGAGCGGTTAAGTCACGAATGACTTTAAAAAGCAGTTCGACTTCGGTTTTACTTAAGGCCGACGTGGGTTCGTCCAAAATCAACACATCCGCTTCGTCCGCTAAGGCTTTGGCGATTTCAATCAGCTGCTGTTGGCCAACTTTTAAATTAGAAAGTAGTTCTGATGGCGCAATGTCTTGATCAAGACGCGCCATTAATTCGGCGGTCACTCTGTGTTGCTCTGCCGTATCAAGCGGCATCAGACCATGCTGTTTTTCACGTCCCAGAAAAATATTTTCAGCCACGGTAAGGTTACCAAACAAATTCAGCTCTTGATGAACCATACCAATGCCTTTGGCGGCGGCATCACGAGTATGCTGAAAAGACACGGCTTCATCGTTTAGATAAATAGTGCCTTTACTTGGCTGCTGAACACCCGCCAGAATTTTCATCAAGGTGGATTTACCCGCCCCATTTTCACCTATGATGACATTAACCTTGCCGCGATGAACTCGGTAATCCACTTCGTTTAACGCGATCGTACCAGGGTAAATCATGGAGATTTTTTCGGCACGAATAACGATGTCTGCATTAGCGTCGCTCATTATTGACCTCCACGAGTAATTTGTATCGGCACCGCATCACGAATGGTATTTTGGTCGATTGTGATCGCCGCAATTACGCTAACCTCTTCACTCACCCAGCTTGAATCGGGTTTACCGACTGACAACATAGCGCGGCTATTAAACTCACGTGAAATTTGTGCAAAACGAATCTGATTTTTGAAATCATCAAACAACACGTATTTAGACGCATCACGAATAGAATTGCCTTTGATGATACGGCCCACTTGTAAATCGATACGGGTATCACCCACTTTCAATTTGATGATGCCTTTTATTCTGCCTAAATCCACACTTTCGACAGTTCCATTGAGGCGAACAAAATAACTTTGCTTCGTTATGATTTGTTGTGCCTCTAATTGGGACTTAATACTGTCCCAAGAGACAAAATCTTGTGTCGCTTCAGGGAATACTTTTGGCTGCCAAAGCTGATCGGCCACTTCTGACAAGGTAAAGTCTTGAAAGCTCACAATCGCATTAGGGTCTTTCGGAATAATAGGGTTACCGTCAGCGTCTAGCTCGGTCACCGTGCAGGCTGCCAAAAAATTCAGACATAAAATCAGTCCGATACATTGGAAATGTTTTTTATAAGACATAAGAGTACCCAAGGAGTCGGAGTGCTCTAAACAGCAATCCGACTCTGGTTATTATTGTTTTAGGGCGAAGTTACTTAGGTGTTTCGCATTTGAACCGTCGATCAACACACAATCCATTAATTGCTTTTCTGGCAACCCTGTTGTGCCTGTACGAATGTACAAATCGGCTTGTTCTGCAACACGCTGTGCTTGGGCATAAGCTGGCTGCATGATCGTTGCTTTAATATTGGATCCTTTCAAAATGGAATCACGCGCATAATCCAAACCGTCAAAACCAACGATGAAAACGTCTTTACGACCCGCCGCTTGCAGTGCCGCTTCAGCACCCAGTGCCATAGAGTCATTACCCGTAATCACACCTTTGATATTTGGATTTGCTTGAAGAATCGACTCCATACGGCTGAACGCTTCTGTTTGGCTCCAGTTTGCAGACTGACGAGCAACCATTTTGAACTCTGGGAAGTTGTCTAAAATGTCGTGAAAACCTTCGCTGCGTACTTGTGCATTGGTATCAGACTCTGGCCCAACAAGCTCAACGTATTCTCCTCCATCCCCCATTAACTCTGCGAATTTTTCACCACCTAGTTGGGCTCCCTGAAAGTTGTTCGATACTATTTGCGAGATCGCAATACCCGTTTTATTGATTTCACGATCGTATAGGAACGCAGGAATACCGGCTTTTTTCAGACGCTCTAATGAACCAATACTGGCATCCGCGTCAGCGTTATCCAAAATCACCGCTTTCGCTTGGCGTGCAATGGCGGTTTCGATTAATTGGTTTTGCTTGTTTACATCGCCGTCATGAGAAGCAACTAAGGTGTCATAACCTAGCTCTTTCGCTTTGGCGTTGGCGCCTTCTGCACCCGCTTTAAAAAACGGATTATCATGAGACGGGGTGATTATGGCGATCAAACCGTTACTGGCAAAAACGCTGGTGCTCGCTAGTGTTAGCAATGTTGCCGTAATGCAGGATTTCAAGAAGGTTTTCTTTTTCATTATATTTCTCCAGAATTTTATTTTTATTAAAATAGAGCGAATAGCAAACGATTGCGTAATCGTTTGCTATTTTTATATTAAGCACAGGGAAGTTGTCAATGAATACTTAATCTAAAAGAGAATTTCTATATTTTTCAATCAGTTAGTAAAATAAGATTAATCGAAGTGATGTAATCTAACAACATCAATTCAAATGCATGAATTTAAAGACATTTTCTTTTAAAAATTATGTTTAAAACGACTAAAGCATCAAATTAAAGACAGAGAACACTGGGACAAATCATGCCCAGTGCATAGAATTTTTATCCGTTGGGGAAAGAGTTAATCTGCAGAAACGGTGGCCACCGAAGAACGTATTACTAAGTTGGGTTCTAGCATGATCATCCTGCCGTCTTGGCGCGGGTTCTCAATGCGCTCTATCATGGTACTGATCGCCAGTTCAGCCAGTTTCGCTTTAGGTTGATTAATGGTGGTCAAAGGCGGACTAAAATACGCGGAGTACATACAGTTGTCGTAACCAATAATGGATAATTGCTGCGGAATCTTAATACCAGATAATTGAGCTTCGCTCATGGCGCCCATTGCCATGGCGTCGTTACCCACAAACACAGCACTAGGCAATGACTGGCAAGCCAATAGCTGGCGCATTCCCAGCTTGCCGCCTTCAAACTCGAAATCGGATTCAATCACCCAATCAGGCTGCACTATTAAGTTGGCTTGATCCATTGCTTCAATAAAACCTTCTAAACGCTGTTTTGCGGGCAATTTTTCTAATGGACCACCGATATAAGCAATACGTTGATGACCTTGTTCAACTAAGTGCTGAATCGCCAAATGCGCCCCTTTCACTGAGTTGTCTTGAATGCGATCAACATAATCATCCGATGGGCCCCAATCCATCACCACCATGGGCAAATTACGCTGCCCAATTAATGAGCTAAACAACGAATCATCGTATTCTGAACACATCACCAAAATGCCATCAACACGCTTTTGCGTCAGCATTCTTAAGTAAGAGTTGGTTTTTTCCAGTTCACCATCGGTATTGCATAACACCAGATTATAGCCTTCGCGGTAACAACACTTTTCCACTTCATTTACCACTTCGGCAAAAAAAGGATTCAAGGTTGTGGTCACTAACATTCCCAAACTTTTGGTGTTTTTTACTTTTAAACTACGGGCAACCGCACTGGGAGCATAGTTTAACTCATCAGCCGCCTGCAAGACTCGTTCTTGCGTTGTTTTTGCTACAAAGCGCGTTTTGTTCAACACATGAGATACAGTCGTTGTTGACACATTGGCTAGCAAAGCAACGTCTTTGATTGTCGCTGACAAACTTACACTCCCTCTTTGTTGAAAATCTAAATTAGATTAATGCAGAATTTTTTTCTAAACAAAGACAACGATATCAAGCATTTTCCGCTCACCTTTGTTTAAAAGCTATCCGTTAGAAATCCAATACAACGACAAGAAGTATACTGAACGACACCATTAAAATGCATCATTAGTTTTTTTAATGCTTGAGATGCTCGCCATATTTATTTTTAGTCGAGTCAAGCGTCTTTACCAAGACGCGACGACACTCGATATTCTCCTGGCGTCATGCCTACGTTTTTACGTGCGACTGTATACATGTATTGCACCGAAGGATAGCCGCAGGTTCGGGCGATTTCGTCAAACGGGAGATTGGTCGAGGTGATCAATTCACAGGCGCGATAAAACTTGGTCATGTGCAATTGCTCGTGCATGGAGCAGCCAATTTCGTCGATAAAGCGGGTTTCTAAGTTGGTTCTGGAGATACCGATATGATCAACCACTTGCGCGACTTTCACGCCTCGACAGGCGTTATGACGAATAAAGTGCATGGCTTGAATCACATAAGGATCACGCAACGCTCGGTAATCAGACGACTGCCTTTCTTCAACCCCAATGGGATCGACCACCACCAGCGAGTTTTCAACCGGATAACCGAGCAACATACGATGCAGCATTTTTGCGGCTTCATAGCCCATTTGCTTGCTGCCTTGTTCGACAGAAGATAGCGCTGTCCGGTTTAAATATCGCGCCATGTTTTCATTGTCTATGCCGACAATCGCAACTTGTTCTGGCACCATGATGTTTAAATGGTCACAAGCTTGCAGTAAATGACGAGCTCGGGAATCCGTTACTGCGACAATACCAATAGGCTTGGGTAAGTTTTTCAACCAACTTTCTAAATTTTGCTGAGCGGTTTCCCAAAGCTCAGCAGTGGTAAACAGACCTTGGTGTAGGTGAGGCTCATAACCATCTGAACGAACTTGCTCAATAAAAGCATTCTCGCGTTCACTCGCCCAACGGCTATATTCAGTGCTTGGCACACCATAAAAGGCGAACTGAGGCAGTCCTTTACGCTTCAAATGTTGATACGCACACTTTACTAACGCCGCGTTGTCTGTGGCAACATAGGGCAAACGAGGGTAATCTTTTTTATGATGATAAGACCCTCCCACTGCGACCGTAGGAATGTCCGTATTTCTTAATATAGCTTCGACTTCAGGATCATCAAAATCCGCAATAATTCCATCGCCTTTCCAATGTGCTAATCCATCCAATCGATAACGAAAGTCGTCTTCAAAGTACACATCCCAGTCACACTGGGCGGCTTGAAGATACTCGCCAATGCCTTCAATAACTTGTCGGTCATAGACCTTATTGGCATTGAATACTAAATTGAGTCGGTAGCGTTTTTCAAACATACAAAAGCATCTCTCATTATTATTGTCGCTGGTAGCGATCATAACCTTGGAATGCGGGTAAGTTCTAGAAAATGACAAAAAACAAAATGAGGCTTGAAAAAATCGTAACCGGTAAGAGTAAATACGAGGGAGCACCAAGAAATACAAGGGAATGAGCGACATGCTTTCACGCCGCTCATTGTTATCAAAAACCTTTTAGCCGTTGATATAAACCTTGAAAACGCTCTCGTTTCTCTGCATATCGAGCCGCTCTATCACTGTTTGGCAAATAGCGTTTAATCAGTTTAGGTTTAACGCAGACCTCTCTCAACGCGGCGTTGCCCCGAACCCCTATCGCAGCCAATCGTGCCGCGCCTAGCGCAGGCCCTACTTCTCCACCTTCACGGTAATCCATAGGAACAGCAAATACGTCAGCGAGTAATTGTAACCAATAGGTGCTTTTCGCACCGCCGCCAATCACATCAATACTTTCACTGATACTTTGCGCTGAACGCACTGCATCTAAACCATCGAGCAAAGCAAAGGTCACGCCTTCCAGCACCGCCTGAACAAGATCCGCTGGTGTGGTTTCATGAGTCATTCCCCAAAAGACACCCTTCGCATTGGCATCGTTATGAGGCGTTCTTTCACCACTTAAATAAGGTAAAAACGTCACGTTACACACGCGATCAACTCGGTTTTCAACGGCCAATAACGCCGCTTCCACGCTACCAAATTGCGCCAACCTAGTCACCCAATCAATACAGCTCGCGGCACTCAGCATCACCGACATGGTGTGCCAAGTATCAGGGATCGCGTGACCAAAGCTGTGCAACGCCACCGCAGGGTTCGCGGTAAAACCATCGCTGACCGAAAAAATTACGCCAGAAGTACCAAGCGACAACATGGTTTCTTCCGGTTTAATAATGCCCATGCCGACGGCGCCTGCAGCGTTATCACCGCCACCCGCTACCACCGGAACAACAGACATAGACCAACGTTTCGCCAAGTCGTCGTTGATCGTACCGGTGATTTCTGAGCCTTCGTACACCGTTGGCATCTGCTGTTCATTTAAGCCCGTTGCTTGCAGCATAGTATCGCTCCAAGCGCGCTGCTCCATGTTAAGCCAAAGAGTGCCCGATGCGTCAGAAACGTCCGTCTCGAACTCACCCGTCATTCGAAAACGCAGATAATCTTTAGGCAGCAGTACTTTATCAATGTGCGCAAAGACATCTGGCTCGTGCTCTTTCACCCACAATAGTTTCGGAGCGGTAAAACCTGGCATGACCAAGTTACCAGTAATCGCCTGCACTTCTGGGCATCGTCTTTGCAGCAACAAACATTCTTCATGGGAGCGGCCATCGTTCCAAAGAATCGCAGGACGCAATACTGCCCCTTTTTTACCTAGTAAAGTAGCTCCGTGCATTTGTCCTGATAAGCCAATAGCTTTCACGTCTTGCAGGCTGTTTTCAGAGGCCAATTGCTGCATTGCCAAATCGGTTGCTTGCCACCAGTCTTCTGGGTTTTGTTCTGACCAAAGGTCAAACGGACGCGATACCGACAAAGGCGATGAACAGCTCGCTAACACTTGCCCATTTTCTGCCATAAGAATAACTTTTACACCGGACGTACCAAGATCAATACCGATATACATAAAAATACCTTTTACAAAATGCTTCAAACAACACTTTAGAAAGAAAAGAGAATGATAAATCGCGCTTTATTGTGCTTTTTTGGTTTTGACATCCAACCAAACTGCGAGCAACAAAATCATCCCTTTGACGATCAATTGCCAAAAAGTCGGTACATCTAACATACTCATACCATTGTCCAGACTCGCCATGATCAGTGCGCCCATGATGGCACCAAATACAACACCTACGCCGCCAGCCAAACTGGCTCCGCCAATAACACAAGCCGCAATGGCGTCCAATTCCGCCATATTACCAGCCGCAGGAGAACCCGCACCCAATCGAGAAGTAAGAATCAATGCCGCGACCGCGACCATCATGCCATTGAAACCAAATACCAACATTTTGGTACGCTCAACATTCACGCCAGACATTCGAGTGGCTTCGATATTGCCACCAATGGCATACACACGACGCCCAAATGAGGTTCGTTTCGCCACGTACGTCGCAATTAAAATTAACCCACCCATAATAAGAATTGGCGTTGGAATGCCACGATAGCTTTCCAAAATAAACAACAAACCCAATAAAACAGACACTGCAATGGTCGCTTTGCCGTATTCAAATTTTGCCGCTTGATTGACCACACCGTGTTTGTGTCTTGCTTGACGACGAGTATAAACACGAGCCACTACCCCTAAACACAACAAAGCAATGACACTGATCCCCCAGCCGGAAGGAATGTAACTTTGCCCAATAATAGCCAATGAACTGGACGTTGGTGCCACGGTGGCGCCGTCTGTTAAACCGACTAAAATGCCACGAAACGCCAACATCCCTGCCAAGGTCACAATAAACGAAGGTACTTTTTGGTACGCCACCCACCAGCCGTTAAACAAACCAAGCACCAAGCCCGCAACGACAGTGACTAAGACCGTTAACAAAATAGGAAAGTGAAACCAAACATCCAAAATCGCCGCAATGCCGCCCAATAATCCCATCATGGAACCAACGGACAGATCAATTTCGGCACTGATAATGACAAACACCATACCAATCGCCAACACACCGACGATGGCGGTTTGACGAATCAAGTTAGAAATATTTCTCGGTGACACAAACGCACCGTCGGTTGCAAAAGAAAAGAAAACGACGATCAGCAACATGGCCGCCAACATAGCAAGCAGTTGTAATTGACTGGTTTTTATTGTTTTAAACATTTGCTGTATCCTCTTTGATCGCGCAATTCATAATCATTTCCTGGGTCAAACCCTGATGGTCAAATTGACCTTTTAAACGGCCTTCGTGCATCACCAATACTCGGTCACTGATGCCAATGACTTCTGATAATTCAGACGACACCATGATGATCGACATGCCTTTTTTGACGAGCGCAAACATCAGCTTATAAATTTCGTATTTGGCGCCCACGTCAATGCCGCGAGTCGGTTCATCTAATATTAAAATTTTGGGGTGTGTTAATAGACATTTGGCGATAATGGCTTTTTGTTGATTACCACCACTTAAGTTTTTAATCGCCAGTTCCGAAGACGCTGTTTTGACTTTCAGCTGTGCAATATAATCATCAATGTCTTGGCTTTCTTGATCTTCATTGATCTCACCAAACCAAGACGTATATTGATCTAAAACGGACAGGGTGATGTTTCGCCCAACACTCATAATTGGCACTATGCCATGACGTTTACGGTCTTCGGGCACCATCGCAATGCCAGCTTCTAGCGCCACACGCTGGGATCGAATCGCTAATGACTGGCCGTGCAGCTCAATTTCTGCGTCATATCGCCCATCGTAGGAACCATAAAGACACTGCATCAATTCGGTTCGACCCGAACCGATCAACCCCGCGACGCCCAGAATCTCGCCCTGACGCAATTCGAAACTAACGTCTTCTACTTGCGCACGTGTTGCGCCGGCTTGCATCGCGGTGGCGTGTTTTACTTTTAGCACTACGTCGCCAATATCATGTTCTTCTCGCGGAAACAGTTCGTCTAATTCACGCCCAACCATCATGCTGATGATGTCATTTTGAGTCAGCTGCTCTACAGATCGAGTATCAATATGGTCACCATCACGAATAACCGTAACCCAATTAGATAAGGCTAAAACCTCTTCCAATTTATGAGAAATATAAATACAAGCGATGCCCTGCTGCTTCAATTCGCTAACAATATTTAAAAGGATTTCAATTTCTGTGGTGGTCAAAGAAGACGTCGGTTCATCCAGTATTAACAGCTTGACGTTTTTATTCAGTGCTTTGGCAATTTCGACTAATTGCTGTTGACCCACACCAAGGTCTCGGATGGGTGTGTCTGGTAACACATCCAATTTTACTTGTGCCAACAATTCCGATGTACGACGGTGCATTTCTTCGTCATTGAGCCTTGCGAAAGAACCAAGTTCATTGCCAAGAAAAATATTCTCTAAGACGGACATCTCTTTAACGAGCGCCAATTCTTGATGAATAATAACGATACCAAGCGCTTCGGTGTCTCGAATACTTGATGCTTTAACCAAGTTGCCTTCAAAGTAAATTTCGCCTTCATAAGAACCAAATGGCCAAACACCACTGAGCACTTTCATCAAGGTGGATTTACCAGAACCGTTCTCGCCGCATATGGACAAGGCTTCACCCGCACCAAGCTGAATACTCACACCATTCAATGCGCGGACACCGGAGAAACTTTTTACAATCCCACGCATGTCCAATAAGGGTTGCTTCATGTTTGCACCTCTTTTTTAAATCTCTTTTTTGGTATCTCTTTTTTAATAAGAGACAAAACAAATGGGAGAAGAAGCAAATGGCGCTCTATTGAGCGCCATATAGTAGGAAGATTAAGGATTATAAACAGCGTCACGAGAGTGGTAACCGTCAGCAATAACGGTGGAATCTAGATTGCGTTTAGACACAGAGATCGGCGTAAGCAATACTGCATCAACGTCTTTTTTGCCATTATTAACATGACCGTTGACTGTGATTTTTTCACCACGCGCCAGCTTAACCGCCATTTCTGCACTGGTTGTTGCCAGCTTAGCAATAGGTTTATACACCGTCATGGTTTGCGTACCGGAGACAATACGACGCATGGCCGCTAAATCGGCATCTTGACCCGATATCACCACTTTGCCACTCAAGCCTTGTGCCGCCAGTGCTTGAATGGCACCGCCCGCGGTTGAATCATTTGACGCGACGACCGCATCGATTTTGTTGGCGTTGGCCGTTAAACCATTTTCCATGATGTTCAATGCGGCTTCAGCAGACCAACCCATTGCCCATTGATCGCCCACGATGTGTATTTTCTTCGCATCAATCGCGGGTTGAAGTACGTTCATTTGACCTTGACGGAACATTTTTGCGTTGTTATCGGTCGGTGAACCACCCATCAAGAAATAATTACCTTTGGGTTTTAAGTCAAGTAAGGCTTCTGCTTGCATCTCGCCCACTCGAATGTTGTCAAAAGACACATACAAGTCGATGTCAGCAAATTTGATCAACCGATCATAGGCCAATACCTTAATGCCTTCCGCTTTCGCTTCCGCCAACACATTGCCTAGCACTTCGCCGTTTTCTGGTACGATAACTAACACATCGACGCCGCGAGAGATCATGTTTTCGATTTGAGAGATTTGAGTAGTGACATCGCCATTTGCAGATTGAGTATAGACTTTTGCACCCATGGCTTCTGCCGCTGAGGTAAATAAGTCTCGGTCTTTCTGCCAGCGCTCTAGACGCAAATCAGACATCAACAACCCAATTTTTTCACCGTCTGCTAAAGCAGGAAGAGAAGTCGCCGCGCAAAGAGTCGCGAGTACCGTCATAGATACGATTTTTTTCATCTTTTTTCATCCCTTGTTATTTTTATAAAGTGAACGATCTCCTGATGGAGTAAGACGAATGTAAATTGATGAGCTTAGAAGCGGTATTATCTTTTTTTGTTTGTGTGTGGCGTTTTTTATAAATGCACAATGAAAGACAAAGACTTAAAAACAAATTGCCGATCAATACTATCGGTATCAGATCCCCACTAAGGTCATTGTCATCAACAGTATTTATTATGCTATTTTTATGTGGCTACTCTGCTCATTGGTGAACGGATTTTTCTTATAGAAATGGATTGTTCTATTGAGACTAAAGCCCTGACGACGTTAATATTTTTTCAAAAAAAGACTCACAGTAGAAGCATTATAATTGCTTCTACTGTAACAATTCTTCATCTTGTTACATTTCTTTGGATGATAAACTTTTCTCATTTTATCGCGTAAATCCATTTACTTGGTGCGTAAAATAACTATACTCAAGAAAAATCATTAGAAAGACTTTACAAAAAACATTGGAAAAGTCTTTTTTTATGACAATAAATGTAATCGATTACAAAAAATAAAAACCACTCAAATAAAAATAAATATGGGGGTAATATTATGCAGGCTTTACAAGGTCCCGCGCTGTTTCTTGCTCAATTCGCCGGCGATAACGCACCGTTCAATACGTTTGAAAACATCGTTGAATGGGCGGCGAGCATTGGTTTTAAAGGCGTTCAAATTCCAACATGGGATCAAAGACTGTTTGACCTAGACCGAGCAGCAAGTGATCTTGAATACTGTAAATACATTCAGGACACACTCGCCAAACACGGCATGGTAGTGACAGAACTGTCTACACACCTACAAGGCCAATTAGTGGCCGTTCATTCTGCTTACGACGACATGTTTGACGGTTTCGCACCAGATCATGTAAAAGGCAACCCTGATGCCCGCCAAAAATGGGCCGTCGACCAATTATTCAAATCCGCACAAGCGTCTAAAAACTTAGGTCTCACTAATCACGCCACGTTCTCTGGCGCCCTACTCTGGCCCTTTTTATACCCTTGGCCACAAAGACCAGCAGGGCTGGTTGAAGCGGGTTTTAAAGAACTAGCCAATCGCTGGATACCAATTCTGAATGAGTTTGATCGTTGCGGCGTCAACGTTTGCTACGAAATCCACCCAGGTGAAGATTTGCACGATGGCGTTACCTTCGATCTTTTTTTAGAAGCGACTAATCATCATCCACGAGCCAATATCCTTTTTGATCCTTCTCACTTTTTATTACAACAACTCGATTATTTGCAGTTTATCGACATCTATCATGAACGCATCAAGATGTTCCACGTAAAAGACGCCGAATTTAATTCAACTGGTAGACAAGGCGTGTATGGCGGTTATCAAAACTGGATTGATCGTGCGGGTCGCTTCCGTTCTTTGGGCGATGGCCAAGTCGACTTTAAAGGCATTTTCTCAAAACTCACCCAATATGATTTTGGCGGATGGGCGGTTATTGAATGGGAATGTTGTATGAAACACCCGGAAGCCGGCGCCGAAGAAGGCGTTAAATTTGTTAACGAGCATTTAATTCGAGTAACCGAACGCGCGTTTGATGATTTTGCCAGCAGCGGTGTTGATAACGAAATGAACCGCCGACTTCTTGGCTTGAGTTAACGGGAGAATAGCATGACACACAAACGTATTCGCATCGGTATGGTCGGCGGTGGAGATGGCGCTTTTATTGGGGCCGTTCATCGCATTGCGACTCGCATAGATGATGGTTATGAATTGGTTGCTGGCGCGTTATCCTCTAATCCTGACAGAGCACTTAATTCTGCTCGCCGTCTTGGGATTAATGACGAGCGCTCTTATCCCTCTTTCTCGGTCATGGCCAAACAAGAAAAAAAGCGTAAAGACGGCATTCAAGCGGTGATTATTGTCACCCCTAACCACATGCACTACCCCGTTGCCAAAGCATTCTTAGAGCAAGGCATTCACGTCATCTGTGATAAGCCCGTGACAAAGGATTTAAACGAAGCATTGGAATTAAAAGCCTTAGTAGAAAAATCCGGTGCTTTTTTTGCTCTTACACACAATTACACAGGCTACCCACTTGTTAGACACGCCAAGCATTTGGTTGATAGCGACGTGCTAGGCAAACTACGCGTCATCCAAGTGGAATACGCCCAAGATTGGTTGACAGAGCAAGCCGAAAGTACGGACAACAAACAGGCGCAATGGCGTACCGATCCAGAAAAATCGGGCATGGCGGGTTGCTTGGGCGACATAGGCACACATGCCTTTAATCTGGCTTGTTTTATTTCTGGGCAAAAAGTACAGCACGTCTCAGCGGATTTAACCGCCTTTGTCAGCGGTCGACGCTTAGACGACAACGTCCACACCATGCTGCGTTTTGATGGTGGTGCAAAAGGCATGCTGTGGTCTAGCCAAGTCGCGCCGGGCAATGAAAATGGCCTCAGAATTCGTCTTTACGGTGAGAAAGCCGGCATTGAATGGTCCCAAGAATCTCCTAATGAGCTATGGCTATCCATACTCGGTGAACCAACACAGAAAATTACTCGAGCGGGACACGGCGCAGGTGAAGAAGCCAACCGTCTTTCTCGTGTGCCTGCCGGACACCCAGAAGGATATTTGGAAGGGTTTGCTAATTTGTATGTAGACATTGCCCTCGCGATTCATGCCATTGAAGACGGTGCTGATGTTCGCTCAGTGCAGGGGTTAATTCCTAGTATTGATGATGGTGTTGAAGGCATGAAATTCATTACTGCCGTGCTAGCCTCATCGGCTCACGACAGTGCGTGGCATCCGCTTAACGCTCACCAGTTAAATGCACAGTCACCAAGAGGCAACGCAAATGAATGACCCCATTATGCAAATACGTGGCATCGTTAAAGAGTTTTCTGGTGTACGCGTGTTGCACAAAATCACTTTGGATATTTTTGCTGGCGAAGTACTCGGTGTATTAGGTGAAAACGGTGCAGGCAAATCCACCCTACTCAAGATCATCAGCGGCATTTATACCAAAACAACAGGCAGCATTAAGATTGATGGCGTTGAGGTGTCTATTCAGTCTGCGTCTGATGCAAAACGCTTAGGCATTGCGATGATCCCGCAAGAGTTCAATTTAATCAGCAGCCTAAATGTGTTTGAAAATATTTTTCTTGGCAACGAAATTAAAAAAGGGTTTTTGCTCAATAAATCCGTTATGCGAGACAGAGCAAACGTATTACTAAAAGAATTAGAAACCAGCTTGAACCCAGACTCATTGATTGAAAACCTCAGTGTGGCCGAGAAACAAATGGTGGAAATTGCAAAAGCACTGGTCAATGACTCGCGTATTCTCATTATGGATGAGCCCACTACGGTTCTAACCGATCACGAAGTTGATATCTTTTTTACCTTAGTAGAAAAGCTCAAACAACGTGGAGTCACCATTATTTTCATCTCTCACAAGCTTAAAGAAGTAAAGCTGTTATGTGATCGTTTGGCCATTCTTAGGGACGGTCATTTAGTGAGTGTGGACGACGTATCAGAGATCAATGAAGAAGACATGGCTCGTAAAATGGTTGGCCGTGAGTTAAATCAAATTTACCCACAACGCACGATACCCAATGACGATGTCGTACTCAAAGTAAGTAATTTATCCATTAAAGGTGTGCTGAAGGACATTAATTTCGACCTTAAAAAAGGCGAAGTTCTTGGCTTTGCTGGTTTAATCGGCGCAGGACGCACCGAGACAGCAGAAGCTGTGATGGGATTGCGCAAAAAAGACAGTGGCGACATCGAAATAAATGGTCAGAAAATCATGATCCATTCAATAGCCGATGCCGTGGCGTTCAACTTGGCCTATTTGTCGGAAGACAGACAAGGCAAGGGCTTGATTATGAATTTTGATATTCCAAAGAATATCACCCTGATTTCATTGTCCGCTTATGTCAAAGGGCTACTTATTCAGCACAAAAAAGAAAATGGTATCGCCCGTGACTATGTCAAACGCTTTGACATTAAAGCCGCTTCTTTGCATTCCAACTTAGCCAACCTAAGCGGCGGTAATCAGCAAAAAGTGTACTTATCAAAATGGATGGACACTCAACCGAGCATTCTCATTCTTGATGAGCCCACTCGCGGTATCGACGTGAACACAAAAAAGGAAATCTATCATTTTATTCATTCGCTGACCGAACAAGGTGTTTCCATCATTGTGATTTCGTCTGAACTTGAAGAGGTTATGGGCCTATCCAATCGAGTCATGGTAATGAGGTCAGGGCAAATTATGGGGGAATTAACCGGTGATGCCATCAATGAAAAAGAGATTATGTATTACGCCGCTGGTTTAAAAACCATGGCTCAGGCTTAGATCGACGAGCGGTTCGTCATCTACAACCAAAACACAATTATAAATAACAATAAGAACACTCGAGGATTTACTTATGGCCATGCTCCCGTTGTCGCCCATGATTACACGCTTAAAGCGGCTTGATATAGCGACTTATGCTCCTTTTATCGCACTCGTTCTACTGGTTATATTTTCATCCATTGCCAGTGAACATTTCTTAATACCACGCAATATCACCAATGTATTAAGACAAGTTTCTTATACTGGCATTATTGCCCTTGGTATGACCTTTGTCATCATCGCGGGTGGCATCGATTTGTCTGTTGGTTCAATGGTGGCGTTGGTTGGCGTGCTGTCTATTATGATCATCAATGGCGCGGGTGATGGCTGGTGGGCTGTTGCCATGGCGGTATCCTCTGCTATTGCATTAGGTGGCGTATTTGGGGCCATTAATGGTCTCGTTATCACTCGAGGCAAAGTCGCATCCTTTATCGCTACGCTAGCGACCATGTCTATCTTCCGCTCTATGACTCTGTATATCAGTGACGCGGGGGAAATGGTGTCTGAAAACAACCATTTCGCAGACATTGGCGGTGGCTATTTATGGGCTATCCCCTACCCTGTTTGGATCTTTCTATTATTGGCGATTGCGTACCATATCTTATTAAAACACAGCGCTTTTGGCCGCCATGTTTGTGCCGTGGGTTCAAACTCAAAAGTCGCGTCGTATTCCGCTATTAAAGTTCGCTGGGTGTATTTCTTAACCTTTGTTATTGCCGGTGTGTCGGTTGGTATATCTGCCGTGCTATTAGCCTCTCGATTAAATTCCGTGAGTCCTGGCGATGCTGGTTTATTTTATGAACTAGACGCCATTGCGGCCGTTGTCATCGGTGGTACCGCGTTATCCGGTGGTAAAGGCACTATTTGGGGCACGGTTATTGGTGCCATCATCTTAGGTATTATTAATAACATGCTGAATTTAATGGGCATTTCACCTTACCTACAAGGCATGGTGAAGGGGCTCGTCATTTTGACTGCGGTGCTGGTTCAATTCAAAGGTGACCGCTGACGACTTCGTCTTTCTTACTGTGTAATGCACAAGCAGAAAGACAAGAATCTGAGTAAAACAACTGTTTTTCTCACTATTAAAATAATGTAGAACGGAGAGTATCCATGAAATATAAAAATAACATCATGAGAGTCATCGCAGTGTTTACGATGCTTTTTGCCTTTGTTGGCTCAAGCTATGCAGCCAAATACAAAGTTGGCGTGAGTGTGCCATCTGCCGACCACGGTTGGACTGCTGGGTTACTTTGGTGGGCGAATAAAGCCGCAGCAGACTTAAAAGACAAAGAAAAAGACATTGAATTTTACGTCGTTGCGTCAAGCTCAGGTTCGAAACAAGTAGGCGACGTGGAAGATTTGATGATAAAAGGCATCGACGCGTTGGTTATTCTTCCTCATAACCCAGCGACATTGCAAAAAGTCATTGAAGAGGCCTACGACGATGGAATTTACACTGTTGTTGTGGATCGTGAACTTGCTCACCCAGCTCAGAATGTCTTTATTGCTGGAGACAACACAGGTTTAGGTCGTGTGGGTGGTCAATGGCTTGCCAAAGAAATGTCTGGTAAAGGCAACATTGTGGTTATTGAAGGCCTACAAATCCCCATCAACAAGCAACGTGTAGACGCTTTTAATGACGTCATGGCGAACTATCCGAACATCAACATTCTTGATTCGCAACCTGGCGATTGGTCAACTCAAAAAGCCCTAGCCGTGATGGAAAACTTTCTACAAAAACACCCTAAAATTGACGCTGTATGGTGTCAAGATGACGATATGCTAAAAGGTGTTTTAAAAGCAATTGAAGAGTCTGGCCGTACGGACATCAAAACCGTATTGGGTGGTGCAGGTTCGAAAGACATCATAGAGATGGTTCAGCATGGCAATAAAATGGTGCGTGCAACCGTAACCTATAGCCCATCAATGATTGCGTCAGGCATCGCGTTGGCCGTTCATGGTGTGAAAAAAGAAAAACTCGGTTACTTATACCACGAGCCATCTCGCGTGATTTTAGGCGCGGATTTGGTGACAAAAGAAAACGCCGCAGAGTATTACTTTGAAGACGCGGCTTATTAATACGATACCGTAACCCTAAGTCATCGGGGCTAAAGTTCCGATGACTTTATCTTCTCATCACTATTTACCTATGGATTAGTCACTGTGTTTAGAGAAGGATTTTGGTAATATGACGTTTTTTATCGAATCATCATTAAAAGGCTATGCACTTGAGCGCCATTCCCCTTTTTTACTGCTTGCTATTGGATTCTTATGGCCACTGTTAAAGATGTAGCGAAGTTAGCTGGAGTATCGACTGCGACCGTTTCTAGAGCATTAGCCAACCCAGAGATGGTGTCACCCATCACTCGCCTTAAAGTGGAAAAAGCAGCCTCCGAAGCAGGTTATTCTCCAAACGGGCTAGCCCGAAGCTTACGCAAAAGTGAGTCTAAAACCATTGTGGTTGTGCTTCCCAATATAGACAGTACTTTTTTTTCAGATGTTGTACACGGCATCGAAGCGCTCGCTCATAAAAATGGCTACAAACTGCTCATTGGTGATGCTGGTAATGAGTCGTCTCGGTTACGTAGTTACTTTAAACTGTACGACAGCAAACAAGTAGACGGCGTTTTATCACTTTCTTCTGATGTGCCTGAATCAATGATTATTAACAGTGCCGGCGAAGTGAAATTACCCATTGTCATTGCAGGTGAATATTTTTCGGATATTCCGGTACCCACCGTGCATATCGACAATCATTACAGCGCAAAAAAAGGCGTTGAGTATTTAATTATGATGGGGCATTACAAAATAGCCTGCATTACAGGCAGAAGAAGCAATCCCATTTATAATGCCCGCGTTAATGGTCACACCGAAACCATGACAAAGTGGAAACTCCCCTCTACAGAAGGTTACATTTTAGAATGCGATTTGTCTTACATCGCAGGCTACAACCTTGGCAAGCAACTATTGTCCTTAGGTAATAAGCCGTCCGCCATTGTTTGCCATAGTGATGAGGCTGCAATTGGTGTGCTAAAAATAGCGCGAGAAATGGGTATTCCAGTCCCCAGTGAGTTATCGGTTATTGGTTTTGATAACCTTGCGCTCAGTGAATATTGCGTGCCTGAATTAACCACGATTCACCAACCGCGACAGCTCATTGGAGAAACCTCAATGAAACTGTTACTCGACATTTTATCAGGCAAAAAACCCAACCCAGAAATGACTCTACCTACCCAATTAATTGTGCGAGAAAGTTCCTGTCCACCACCGATAGATCAGCGCTTACAAGTAGATTTATAAGACCATAGCAATCTTTTATTTTACCTTACTAAATAAATAACGCAGACATCGTTAATACTCTAACTCATTATCATTGAGTTAATTTTTCTAACCGTAAAAATGGTATAGTCCGGCACCATATCTGGATACGGCATGAAAATGTCCGCTCACAGAAACACACAAAATCACACCATACAAAACAACTTAACCTTTGATTTTTATTAAACTTTAGATCTAAATACGTATTTTAAACGTATCTACTTCTTGAATCGTTAGAAAGAAAATCTACTTTTTCTACTTATATACATAGAATCACTAAAACCAAATGGAAAATCAACAATGAAGACACCAATAGAAACCACTCTAAAAAATGATTTATTTATTTATCGTTTCTTACTGTTACAGACCCCTGTTTTATTGATTAGTGGTCTGGTTGGAGCAGAGTTGTTTTCATTCGCATTAATAAGCTCAATTATCCTCTTTGTACTTACTCAGTTCGCCTATACTTTTTTTAAAGGCAGTACAGCATTTTCCATATGCGCGGGTATCTTGATGATGCTGACGTCATCTGCTTTGATTCAGAGCCAACTTGGCATGATCGAGATGCACTTCCATATCTTCGCCACTATGGTCGTATTTTTAATCTATCAAAGTTGGAAGCCAATCATAGCGGCATTGTTAACCACTGCCATCTATCATATTAGTTTTATGTTTGTTCAAATGGCGGGGACTCACCTAGGTGACATGCCTATTATGATTTTTGCTGGGCCTCATACTATGTGGGTGATGGTTGTGCATTGTGTTTTTGCCATTAGTGAAGCAATTATATTGATTTACATGGCATTGCTAATGAAAAAAGAATCTACCTCAAATGTGAAGATTGCCCATGCAATAGAAACCATTTCAAATAACAATGATTTATCGATTAGATTAACCAATCCTGCCTCAAATGCCGAAATTGCCTTTAACTCACTACTTGATAAGCTGGGAAATTTGTTTACGGATTATAAAGGCATCGCGAACGAGTTAGTGGCTAGCAGTAGTCAAATTAAGAAAATCAGTGAAGAAGTAACAGATCATGTTGTTGCAAGTAATCAACGCGCTCAACTGGTTGCGACATCAACGGAAGATGTTTCTCACACAATGCGATCTATTACTGTGAGCAGCACTCAATCAGCCGATCTTATTAGAGAATTAGAACAAGGCATTTTAGGTGACAGTAATAAAACCCTAGAAATCATGGAAGATATGCAGCTGCTATCCAAAAATACATCCACGGTTTCAGACTCACTCAATTCGTTAACATCCGATGTGGAATCCATTACAAAGCTTCTTAATGCTATCAGAAGCATTTCAGAACAAACAAACCTACTCGCTCTAAACGCCGCCATCGAAGCGGCAAGAGCGGGGGAAACTGGCCGAGGCTTTGCTGTTGTTGCTGACGAAGTGAGAACGCTAGCTCAAAGATCCAGTGAATCCACAGATGATATAGAAAAAGTCCTCGCGAACTTGAATACAAGCGTTAACAATACCGTTCGTTCAATGGCGTCAGGTAAGGAAAGAACATCAATCAGTGTCGATCATGCAGAGAAAATTTCAAAAGCATTATTAGAAAGGGCGCACTCTGTCAGTAATGTCGTGCTGTCTAGTAAAAAAATTGCCCAAGAATCTGTTGAACAAGAGAAAGTAATTTCCTTAATCAATGATCAGATTGGAGAGAATGCTAAATCTATTAAATCTTTATCCGATTTGATGATCAGCCTTCAGCAAAGTAGCAAAGACATCACCTTGGTTACAAACACCTATGAAACTAAGGCAAACGCATTTAAAACAAAATAATCGTTAATTCTAGTACCAAAAAAGGCCTTATTGGTTTAATCCAACAAAGCCTTTTTGTTGTTTCTGTGAACCTATTCATTTGTAACTAGACCCTAATCGTATCGACCTATCAGAGCCAACTTCGTCTGATGCCCTTGTACTTAAACGCAATTCATCATGCAGTAAACTCAAAAGGGGGAACGGTAGCTCTTCGGATTGAAAGTGCACATTTGAAAAGCGTCTTAGCCCTAAAGAGTAAACAAGACTTTACGAGCCTAAAAGCCAATCTACAGCAGAGAATGAAAATGTTGTTTTCAGTAGTAGATTACGCTTCGCTTATCATGCTCTCCCTCGCTCTCCCCTTGAAGAAAAAGGAAGAAATAAAAAAGACGCACTGCTGCGCCTTTTAAAAAATCACTCTAGGACTGGGTTCTAGGCTATTTTCGCTCTTTTAAAGAACCCGCTGAGAAGGTGACAAACTCTTCTGCACTGGTTGGGTGAACACCCACCGTGTCATCAAAGTCCGCTTTGGTTGCACCAGCTTTAATGGCGATACCCAAACCTTGAATGATTTCACCAGAGTAGTCGCCGACCATGTGCGCACCAATGACTTTGTCATCTGTATTGTTAACCAATAACTTCATCAATGAACGAGCCGTGCCGCCACTTAATGTGTGTTTCATTGGGCGGAAGTCTGTTTGATAAACACGGAAGTCGATGCCGCGCGCTTCGGCTTCTTGTTCTGATAATCCAACAGTGCCAATGGCTGGTTGGCTGAATACGGCGGTTGGGATATTGTCGTAATCAAAATCGACTTCTTTTCCGTCGAACCAATAAGCAATGAGTGCCATCGCTTCTTTGATCGCCACTGGCGTTAATTGAATGCGATCTGTCACGTCGCCTAACGCAAACACGCTGTCTGCAGACGTGGTGAAGTTATTATCAATGATTACCGCGCCATTTTTACCGGTTTTAACACCCGCTTTATCTAGCGCTAACGAACTAACGTTTGGCACTCGACCTGTTGCATAAAGGATCAAGCCGAATTCTTCTGTGTGTCCATCTTTAAAGTGAACAATACGCGCGCCATTTTTGTTTGTCGCATCGGCTAATTCTATACGCTCAACATCGGTGTTTAAACGTACATCAATACCAGACTTTTTGTATTCTTCGCTGGCGAACGCTCGAACATCTTCGTCGAAGCCTCGTAGTAATTGGTCACCGCGATAAGCCAATGCGGTATCAACACCGAGTCCGTTCAAAATACCAGCGAATTCAACCGCGATATAACCACCGCCGACGACAAGGGCTTTTTTAGGCAGTTCATCTAAGAAAAACATTTCATTGGAACTAACAACCAAATCGCTACCATTAAATTCTGGAATATACGGTTTGGCACCAACGGCAATAAGAATCCGTTCTGCTGTGTAGGTTTTGCCATCCACCATGACAGTATGAGCATCAACAAAGCTGGCATAACCAGAGATCAGTTCTACACCGGCATTGCTCAACAAGTTGCCATAAATGCCATTTAATCGTTCAATTTCTTTGGTTTTATTGTCACGTAAAACAGACCAGTAAAATTGAGTACCTTGATGCTTCCAACCAAACCCTGCGGCCTCATCAAAGCCATGGCCGTATTCTGAAGCGTAAACAAAGAGTTTCTTAGGCACACAACCAATATTAACGCACGTACCGCCTAAGGCGCTGCCTTCTGCTACGGCCACTTTATAGCCTTTAGACGCAGCAACTCGACTCGCTCTCACACCGCCGGAACCGGCACCAATCACAAATAAATCGTACTGATAAGCCATTCTGAGTCTCCAAAATAATTCATAATGTAGTATTCAATAAGTTTAACAGCCCCAACCGCCTAGACATAGCGTCGATGAATTTCTTCTCTTTTATAGCTATATTCCTTTTAAAATAAATAAATGCAGAACATCAATATCGCCGTATATGCTTTAGCTATTTTGCCTCACTTTTGTGGTTCATTCCTTTATGGTGTGGCGTTGAGTTTAGCCATATTGCCAATACTTTTTTTGCTAGCCTTAGTACGAAAATAAAGCCCGAACAACGCTTTATATTCGCTTATACGGCGTTAGGCATGCTACCAACAAGCTTTTTGATAAAGGGCATCACGGTTGCTTTTTTTAAGCCATTGTCACAAAAAATAGAGTATGCAACCTGATCAATCAAAGGGAGTGAGAGCTAATCTATGGCAATGTATGCGTAAATTCCTTTATGCCTCTAACCCAACTGGGTATCATTAATAAAATTTGCTATGGAATGATTCTTATGAAATTTGTCTCTTTTAATATCAACGGTTTGCGCGCTCGACCACATCAAATAGAAGCATTAGTTGAAAAACACGCGCCAGACGTCATTGGCTTACAAGAAATTAAGGTTCACGATGACGCCTTTCCCCACGAGATTCCGGCATCAGTTGGCTATCATGCGTATTATTATGGACAAAAATCTCACTACGGTGTGGCGATTTTTAGCAAGCAAGAAGCCATAAAAGTAGAATACGGTTTTCCTGGTGATGAAGAAGACGCACAGCGTCGTATGATTATCGCCACTTTTGATACGCCACAAGGCCCCATCAAAGTATTGAACGGTTATTTCCCACAAGGCGAAAGCCGCGACCATGAAACCAAGTTTCCAGCAAAGCGTAAGTTCTATGCGGATTTAATGGATTACCTTGCATCTCATTCACCAGATGAAAAAATCATTGTGATGGGCGATATCAATATCTCGCCAACGGATTTAGACATTGGTATCGGTGAACCTAATGCAAAACGCTGGTTAAAAATGGGAAAATGCAGCTTCTTACCAGAAGAAAGAGAATGGCTAAACACGCTAACAAATTGGGGGTTAACAGATACTTATCGCCAATTAAACCCAACTAAAAATGATCGCTTTAGCTGGTTTGACTATCGCTCGAAAGGGTTTGATGACACACCAAAGCGCGGTTTAAGAATCGACGTTATTATGTCTTCAAATGGCTTAACGCCATACCTAAATGAAGCAGATGTTGACTACGATTTGCGTGCACTGGAGAAACCCTCCGACCACGCCCCGATCTGGACAAGCTTCAATCTAAGTTAACAAAGAGTCATTAAGGCGGTCGCTGTGCAAATAACGTACAAAGCAATATAATGACCGCCCTGTATGATAAGAACAGCTATCAAACACGACTACTACCACATTTATCCACAAACAATGTGGATGGTTTTATTTTTGTCATAGAGCTTAGCGCAACAATACCCTATTAGAAACGAGAAAAGATCATGGAAAACGAAACACTTACAATGGAAGAGATGCTGCGCCAATCATCGCAAGCCGCTGTGTTTTTGAAGGCTCTAAGCAATGAAAATCGTCTGATGATTTTATGTCACTTACTGGATAAAGAGTTGTCTGTTACAGCGTTGAATGAGAAGCTTCCTTTAAGCCAATCTGCTCTTTCGCAACACCTTGCGGTATTAAGAAAAGATGGACTCGTCAGCACTCGACGAGTATCTCAAACCATTTTTTACAGTCTAGGTGACAGCAGAGTAAAAGAGCTGATCCAAACACTGCACCGCCTTTTCTGCCCTACACTGTAAAATAAATATTAGTTTTCTTTAAAAAAACGCTCGATCAATTCAGCCAACCATGTCGGCTGTTCCATAGGCAACATATGCCCACATTCATCGACGACGTGAGTATTGAAACACTCTGAGTCTTTCATTTTATTCAACACAGCAGTCGACAATAACCCGTCATCACGCCCAATAGCAAAACACAGCGGGAAGGTTGTTTTTTCAAGTCTCGGCAATAAATTTGGCCGAACTAAGCTGCTCTTTAATTGCTGAATAAAAACAGCGCCACCCAAACGTTTATCCATCAACTGAATACACTCAACCAGTTCCTCACGTGCTTTATTGACCTGACCTAGCATCATGATGGCTTTTTTCTTTGGAATGCCACCGTAACCCTGCTTAGCAACCCAATTCAATGCGATTTCTCGTTGCTGACGTTCAGAGTCTAATAAACTCGTTGCTGTATTAGACACAACGATTAAACCATTCACGCGCTCAGGGTATTTCATTGCAAAAGCACACGCCAAATACCCTCCCATAGAAAAACCAAGTAAATTAATAGGGTGCTCTGGCAAGACCATTGCTAGGGCATCCACTATGGTTTCTATTGTCTCCTCCATAGGAATAGAGACATGCTTCAAGATTATCGACTCACCCAAAGCCTGTTGCGTATAGCCCCAAAGGCGTTCATCACACATAGTACCGGGTAGACAATAAACGTTTGTTAACACAATTTTCACTCTTAAATGTTAAAAATGTGTATCACGGACTCGTAGAAAGCTTGCAAACCTTGGGATGCCTCGCTCGGTGAAACCATGATATTTGTAAGTAACGTAGTCGCCTAATTTAGGAGGAGTACGTCGTTCCTCGTCAGAAAAGCCGCTGCCAATTTTGAAGCGAATGCCAGATGGCATCTCAACAAGAATAGAGCCCATCATGCCATCGTATTTTCCGGACCCGTTTAAGATTCTTATCACTTTCGCTTCTGCGTCCATGTGTGGTTTTAATTTAAGTAGATTATCGGTTCTACCACTTTCAAAACGAGCCAACTTACGATGTAGCATCAACCCTTCCGCACCTTTTTTTACATAGTCATCCAACACTCGATGAAGCTCTTGATTACTGAACACGGTAAATTGCTTAATAGGAATAACATGGGGAAGGTTTAGGTCAAGAATGATCTGTGTATAACGCTGAGATCGAGCTTCAAAGGTCATGGTTTTTTCTGCGTCTGGCGCATCGAATACCATATAGTGAATGTGTTTCCACTCGCTATCGACGGGGGTATTTTTTCTCACTGTCGACATGACAAATTCAAAATCATTGCGTTTAGACCAAAGCTCACCATCGAGCCAGACATTAGGCAATTTATCCGTAAACCAGTCAGGGGCATGGATTGGATTTCCCTGACGCGTCATCAGCGCCTCTCCTGTCCAAATTGCACGAACGCCATCGTACTTTTCACTCACCAGATAATCCTCTGCATGAGTGCTTTCTGAAAAACGTGTTGCTAATTGCACTTGAGGTAACGCAAACAGAAACACAGGAAATACCAATAGGCATACAGCCAAACACTTTTTAAACAACATTGTTCACTCCTTTGATATTAATAAAATGCTATCCATAGCACAGAGTTACGCTAAACGATTTTATTTAAGGAATCAAATTTTAACCGACCTGATTCATCAACCAGCATAAAAAAAGCCCATATTTGTCGCCAAATATGGGCTTTGATTCTATAAGAAAGACACTATGTCGTGAGTGGCTTATTTACTCAGCTGAACGATCAGCTTGTTCATACGGCTCACAAACGTCGCTGGGTCTTCTAGCTGACCACCTTCAGACAAGGTAGCCTGTTCAAACAACAACCAAGCCATATCTGCAAAGCGCTCTTCATCAGACTCTTCATTCATCTTCGCCACAATCGGGTGATCTGGATTCACCTCAAGGGTCGGTTTAGATTCAGGAAGCTTCTGACCCGCTTGCTCAAGCAAACGACGCATCTGCATGCCCATGTCGTTCTCACCAACCACCAAACACGCTGGTGAGTTAGTCAAACGAGCGGTTGAGTTTACGCTAGCTACTTTTTCAGCCAATACCGCTTTCATACGGTCAAGAAGTGGCTTCATTTGTTCCGCTTTCTCTTCTTTTTCTTTTTTCTCTTCTTCGTTATCTTGATCTGTTAAATCTAACTTGCCTTTGGTCACGTCTTGGAAAGATTTGCCTTCAAATTCTTGCAAAGAAGACATCATCCATTCGTCAATACGATCGCTTAGCAGTAGTACTTCAAAACCTTTCTTACGAAGAATTTCTAAATGCGGGCTGTTTTTCGCCGTATTGTGACTTTCCGCATAGATGTAATAAACCTTATCTTGACCTTCACTCATACGCTCGATGTATTGAGCCAAAGACACAGTCTGTTCTGGTGCGTCGTTATTAGTTGAACTAAAGCGCAATAGACCGGCAATTTTGTCTTTATTACCCATGTCATCGGCTGGACCTTCTTTGATGACATTACCAAACTCGTCCCAGAATTTTTGATAATCTTCTGGTTCGTTTTTCGCCATCTTAGTTAGCATGTCCAATACGCGCTTCGTCAACGCAGAACGCATAGAGTCAACCGCATGGTCATTTTGCAAAATTTCACGAGAGACGTTCAAAGACAAATCATTTGAATCCACCACACCCTTCACGAAACGCATGTAAGGCGGAAGGAAGGCTTCCGCTTCATCCATGATGAACACACGCTGAACATACAGTTTCAGGCCGCGTTGCATGTCGCGATTCCATAGATCGTAAGGCGCTTTTGATGGAATATAAAGCAAGCTTGCGTATTCCAACTTACCTTCCACTTTGTTGTGTGACCACTTCAAAGGCTCTTGGTAATCATGAGAAATGTGCTTATAAAATTCTTGGTATTCTTCTTCTGTTACTTCATTACGAGGGCGCGTCCAAAGAGCTTTTGCAGAGTTAACCGCTTCAAACTCAGGCGCTTTACTTTCATCTACTGGTTTAGGGTTGCCCTCTTCATCCATTTCTGGGTAAACAGGCTTTTCCATCTCAACAGGAATAGAAATATGATCAGAATACTTAGTGACTAGATGACGAAGGCGGAAGTTGTCAGCAAAGTCTTTTTCGTCGGTCTTAAGATGAAGCGTGATACGCGTACCACGAGTTTCTTTGTCGATGTTCTCGATCGTAAATTCACCAGAACCATCAGACACCCAACGTACTGCTTCACTTTCAGAAACGCCCGCTCGACGAGTTTCAACCGTTACTTTATCCGCTACGATGAATGACGAATAAAAACCCACACCAAACTGACCAATTAATTGACTGTCTTTTTTCTGATCGCCGCTCAGTTTCTCTAGAAAAGAAGAGGTACCTGACTTGGCGATTGTTCCAAGATTGGTAATGGCTTCTTCACGAGACATACCAACACCGTTGTCATCGATAACAACGGTGTTTGTTTCTTTATCGAATTCGATACGAACACGTAGATTAGGGTCTTCGGCGAGAAGGTCTGCGTTAGCGACAGACTCAAAGCGAAGCTTATCGACCGCATCCGATGCGTTTGAAATCAGCTCTCGTAGAAAAATTTCTTTGTTGGAGTACAAAGAGTGGATCATCAAATGCAGTAGTTGTTTTACTTCGGTTTGAAATCCTAACGTTTCTTTTTGAGTATCAGTTGCCATGTTGTAGCTTGCTCCTATTTGAATGAACCTTCGGTAAAAACCAAAAGTGTATTTCTTTTCACTTGTGCATCATAAATAAAGCCTATTACGGCGATTTCAAGAGGCGAATGAATCAAAAGAAGGAAAAAGTCACAATATTTTTAGGGATAAAAGGCCGTAAGGCGTATTCAGGGAGAATCCAGCAGTACGATGGATTATTTTATGATCAGATATTATGCTTTTTTACGAACTAGCGTTAGTCCGTCACCAATCGGAATAAGCGATAAATCCACCGTCATGTCTTGATGAATGGTTTTATTAAGTTCACGCACTATCTTTGTGTCTTTATCCGTAAAAGCGTCATCCGCCACATTGCCCCACCAAAGCGTGTTGTCGATCAACAAACAACCACCAGGACGAAGCAGCTGTTTTCCGAGTTGATAATACGCCAATAGGTTTTTCTTATCCGCATCGATAAAGATAAAGTCGAAAGACTCTGATTCGCTTTCTAGAAACTCGGTCATAACCGGAAGCGCTTGATCACAATAGGTCGTTACTCGATCCATCACACCGGCTTGTTCCAAATAACGAGTCGCGATGTCCAACCACATCTGTTTTTTTTCAATGGCCACCAAGGTCGCATTTTTGGGCATTGCCATGGCCATCGATAAGGTGCTGTATCCGGTAAAAACACCTACTTCAAGAACTTTCATCGGCGTTTGTAATTTAATAAGCAAAGCCAAAAACTGCCCAACTTCTGGCGACAGTTGCATACGCGCCATATGGTATTGCGCCGTTTCTCGGCGCAAGGCTTTTAATAAATCAGACTCACGAACAGACACGTTCACCAAATATTGATAAAGCCGATCATCTACATTAACCGTTCGATTTACTGGCTTATCATCGTCTGGCAAAGGTTTGGGGAAATTAGGAAGCATGAGATTTCATCACGAGTCCACGGCTCAATGTTTTGAATGTTTTAGAACGAAACTCTCGACGATAAAGCACAGCAACCACCATCACACTGGCGGCCATACAAAAATAAGGCCCCAGAAACCAGCCACAAAATGCCATCGCAAAATAGTATGCGCGCAAACCGTAGTTGAATTGATTGGCTGCCAAGCTGCAAATTTGCGCCATGTGCATCGCGTATAACTCTCGCTCACTGTCTTCAATGCCGCGCTCTGTCGCAAGTGGCGCACTTCCAACCAATACAGAGCAAAAATTATATTGTCGAACCGACCATGTAAAGGTAAAAAAAGCGTAGGCAAAGATGATTACCAACACAATGATTTTCAACTCCCATTCTTGCTGGCTCATAGGAGACAGAAGATAAAAGTCTGAAAGAATACCTAATGCTTTTTCTGAATAATTAAAAGCGGTAAAAAGACCCGCAATAATAAGCAAACTGCTTGATGCAAAAAATAAGCTGCTGCGCTCTAAGTTGGCCATCACAGACGCATCAGCAATTCGGTTATCTCGACGTAATAAGCGAGACATCCATGCCAATCTAAACTGATGCAATACACTTACTAGACAAGCACGACGCCGAGAGTTGTATTGAGCGTATACAGCGTAGCCCCACCAACAGGCAAAAAAAACAAAAAGCGTCGCAATATCAAGGGTATTTAACTGTAAATAAACTGAACGACTTTCCATAATTACACTCTGCTTCAATAACAGTTTATATTGCCAATATTAGATCATTTTTCACATCGTATGTCCCTGTTTACTCTTATAAAATCCAGCAAAACAAGTAAGAAAATAAATCTAGATATTGCTTAAAAAAACTTGTATCAATCACAGATATCGGTATTATCCAGCTCGTCAACACGACATGCGGATGTGGTGGAATTGGTAGACACGCTGGATTTAGGTTCCAGTGCTTCACGGCGTGAGAGTTCGAGTCTCTCCATCCGCACCACTTACTCTCCTTATCTATCTCCCTTGGTTATTTCTACAAAAAAACCGAACCCATTACTGAATTCGGTTTATATAGTTATTTGTTATTCCTGTCTCTTAAGTATTATTTCAACTTCCAAGCCACTTGCTTACCAGCAAAGAAAGGCACGATTGGGTCGCCATTTGGCAATACAATACTGGCTGGCACTTCCCATGTCTCACGAACTAAGGTTACGGTTTCTGTGTTGCGAGGTAATCCGTAAAAATCTGCACCATAGAGACTCGCAAAGCCTTCTAGTTTATCTAACGCGCCAAGCTCATCAAACACTTGCGCATACAACTCCAAAGCAGACCAAGCACTGTAGCAACCAGCACAACCGCAATCAGACTCTTTACGATGTTTAGTGTGCGGTGCAGAATCTGTCCCTAGAAAGAACTTAGGCGAACCAGACTTAACAACGTCACGTAACGCTTCTTGATGAGTGCTACGCTTGAGCACAGGCAAACAATAATTGTGAGGACGCATACCGCCATCCAACATATCATTGCGATTTAGCAATAAATGCTGAGGCGTAATGGTTGCTGCAACACCGTCACGCGCAGACACAACAAAGTCAGCGGCGTCTTTCGTTGTAATGTGTTCAAAGACCACTTTTAGATTGGGTACTCGACTAACAATTTTGACCATATGCTGATCAATAAATTCTTTTTCACGATCAAAAATATCAATATGTTTCTGAGTCACCTCTCCATGAATTAACAACAACATACCGTTATCTGCTAACGCTTCAAACACTGGATAAAGCGATTCAAGAGAGTTTACGCCTGAATCTGAATTTGTTGTGGCCCCCGCTGGGTACATTTTTGCCGCTAGCACCCCTGCTTTCTTAGCGTCTTTAATATCTTGAACCGTGGTTTTATCAGTGAGATAAATCGTCATAATCGGCGTAAAAGAGCTACCTGCAGGTCGCGCCGCTAAGATCCGCTCTTTATAGCTTAATGCTAACTCAGCCGTGGTGACTGGCGGTACCAAATTTGGCATCACTACAGCACGCTCAAAACAACGCGCTGTCGCAGGAACCGTTTCAAGCAACATGTCTTGATCACGAAAATGCAAATGCCAATCGTCTGGCTTAATTATAGTAATTTCGTTCATAGTAAACCTATTCTGTTTTTTCAGATGAAAAGCGGTATAAAGAATTATCAATCAGTCCATTCGTATAAATTTGCACATACGCTTTTAATCGACGTGTTAGTTTCTCAAGGTCAACAGGGACCTCCGATTCTAAGCTCTTGGTAAAAGTATCAGGTAAATCCCCTGTCTCGATAGCAGCGTTCTTGTCCATGGGAAGTTTTACATATTTACCTTGCGATAATAACCAAAAAGCATCTTCTTCTTTGAATATTGCATCAGCATGACTATTTTCAGTGAGCAATGAGCGGCCAAACGGTAATATTTTATCTTTTTCTGGGAGGCTTAGATAATCAACTATTGTTGCTGGAATATCGATTTGCTGTGCAACCTCAGTGATAACACCCTTCTTAATGTCTTGATTTGGTTGGTACAAAATAATTGGGATCTGATGACGCCCTAGTGTAGAAGCAAAGCGAGGGTCAAAATTATCTGAGGTATGATCCGCAGTAATCACGAATAAAGTATCTTTATACCAATCTTTTGTCGCTGCCGTTTCAAAAAAACGCCTCAATGCCATATCTGAGTATTGAACAACTCTATGCATTGGGATATCACCTTCTTGAATTGTATCTTCATACTGCTCAGGCAATGTATATGGAGGGTGAGAGCTGATAGTGAAAATCCCAGACATAAATGGCTTGGACATTTTATCTAACTCATCAAGCGTAAATTGAAGAAACGGTTCATCAAATATACCCCATTGACCATCAAACTGAGAAGAGTCTGGATATTCATCCCGACCATAATACTCACTGAAACCAAAACGGTATGTTGTATCATCAAAATACATGCTGCCATTTTTTGCACCATGAAAAAATGCCGTACTGTATCCATAAGGCTTCACGATTTCTCCCAGCCCATACAAGGTATTGGACTGGTATGGTGAACGCATATAAGCTTCGGACATTAACGATGGAATACCGGCAAGTATCGATGGAACCGCCTCAATCGAACGACGACCATTTGCTATTCCATTCGGAAAAAAACGCCCCTTCTCTGCCAATCCTTGTAAGAAAGGAGCGTAAGATCGGAGCCCATAAGGTGGGCCAAAATACTCAAGCCCAAAGCTTTCTAGTATCAAAATAACCACATTATGATTTTTATGTTCAACGGCTTTTATTTTGCTACCAGCAATATCAAGCACCGCTTTAATATCCTCGTCGGAGGAAAAATAGTTGACCCTTTTTAAGTCATCAGGATCTTCTCTTAGTAATGAAAAAGGAGTATTCAAAACCAAGCTGCCCAAACCACTAGACGGATAGCTATAGGCATTCAGAGCTCGAATTGGCTTTGATTGAAGCCCACCTCGACCAGCGACAATAAATAACAATATTAATGCGAAGCAAAGCAGTAACATCAAAAGCTTATTTATAAATACAGGTTTAAGCTTTTTTCTGAATCTAGAAAGCAATAAGACATACGATACAAAGATAACAACGGTACCAATAACATACCCCCAATAAACAAAAATCAGTTCAGGGAGTTGTGTCACAACATCGTTGGCCATTGAGAAGATTTCTGGTCCACTTCGTCGACCTGTGTATGGAAAATAAACCGTATCAATGAAGTTAATTATAATGGCAGGCACATCAACAAGCAGTAGATAACAAAGTATAAAAATCATACTGATATTAACGAATCGACGGAACCAAATCGTTACACATAGCGCAAGTATTAATGGTGTATTCAATAACGCTATCGCAACAAAATCAAATCTCAATCCATGTAAAAACGCCAGCAATACATCATTTGATGTTTCTGTCGAAAAATAGCTAAAATTTGCCCAAAAGAAATAAGCTCTCGTTAAAATATATCCGAGAAGTATGAAAAACAGTCCAAGGGCAAGGAATATAAATGGTGCTATATCTCTTTTTTTTCTATTAAAAAAACTATTTTCAAACATACTTAGCCTTTTTCAACCAGCGTTAACAAATAACTTAACATGATACAAAAAAAAACCGCATTTAAGCGGTTTTTTTTAAAATCATTTTTTAACAAACAAAACTAGCTGTCTTTACGTGGAGCTCTTGGACGACGTTCACCACGATTATTATCACGATCACGACCGCCAGCAGGACGCTTGCGCTCACCAGCATTTGATGGACGACGATCACCACCGCCACCAGCAGGACGCTTGCGAGTTGAAGGCGATGCTGCACGCTTATTCAATTCGTCGGCATTCTCTAGCTTAGCAATGTCAGTACGCTGTCCACAAATACGAGTTTTGCTTAACTTGCCCAATACATCGGAATCCAAGTTAGTCGGTAAATCAACCGTTGCAAAATCTTCATAAATTTCGATGTGCCCAATGTAACGGCTTTCAATTTCCGCTTCATTTGCAATCGCGCCAACAATGTTTCCAGGTTTAACACCTGCACTGTACCCTACTTGAACAACATAGCGCGTCATAGACGTGCTTGGGTCGTCTTTTAAAGGCATAGCTTCAGCGGTTACTGGGCGAACTTTACGCTCACGTGGTGCACGATCTGGACGGTCACCTCGATCTCCACGAGAGTTTTCGCGATCATCACGACGCTCTTTGCGTTCATGACGAACTTCCATTTCAGACAACAATAATGGCGTTTTACCTTGGGCCATATGAGCCAAAGCCGCCGCCATTTTCAATGGATCAACTTCGTTTTCTTTCTGGTAGCTTTGTACAAGGTCTAGGAAGAAATCAAGATTTTCGTTATCCATTGTGTCTGTAATGCTTTGTTTAAAGCGATTAACACGATGTTCATTAATGTCAGAAGCAGTTGGTAACGTCATGCTTTCAATTGGCTGACGAGTTGCACGCTCAATGGCTTGCAACATGCGACGTTCGCGGTGAGCAACAAACAAAATTGCTGTACCAGCACGACCAGCACGGCCAGTACGACCAATACGGTGAACATAAGACTCTGTATCGTATGGAATATCGTAGTTTACAACGTGGCTTACACGCTCTACATCCAAACCACGCGCCACAACGTCAGTCGCTACAAGAATATCAATTTGACCTTTCTTAATACGATCAACTGTACGTTCACGTAAATTCTGACTAATATCGCCATTCAATGCTTCACAAGCATGGCCACGGGCACATAGCTTCTCAGCCAATTCAACCGTTGCCGCTTTTGTACGAACAAAGACAATCATGCCATCGTGTTCGTTCATTTCAAGGATACGAGTCAAAGCGTCAAGCTTATGCAAACCACTTACTGGCCAGTATTTTTGTGTAATTGTCATCGCTGTCGATGTTTTTGTAACGATTTTCACTTCTTTTGGATTCGTTAAATGGCGGTTAGCCACCTGGCGAATAACAGCAGGCATCGTTGCAGAGAACAAAGCAATTTGGCGAGTCGGTGGTGTTTGCTCTAGAACCCATTCGACATCATCGATGAATCCCATGCGCAACATTTCATCCGCCTCATCAAGAACTAGTGCTTTAAGGCCATCTAGCTTTAATGTTTTACGGCGAATGTGATCCATAACACGACCAGGTGTACCAACAACAACTTGAACGCCACGCTTAAGCTGACGAAGTTGGGTGTCGTATGACATGCCGCCGTAAATTGGCAAAACATGGAAATCTGGAAGGTGACGAGCATAAGATTGAAATGCTTCAGCAACCTGAATAGCAAGTTCGCGAGTTGGAGCCAATACAAGTAATTGTGTCGTTTTATCTGCGATGTCAAGTCGAGATAACAAAGGAAGCGCGAACGCTCCTGTCTTACCAGTACCTGTTTGCGCTTGCCCTAGAAGATCACGACCTTCTAATAAATATGGAATACTTTCCGCTTGAATAGCAGATGGTTGTTCATAACCTAAGTCGGCAACAGCCTTAAGAACAGGGGCAATTAAGCCCAACGAAGCAAATGTAGGCTGAGTTTCAGCATCAGACATGTAAATTAGTACCTTTTTTTGATGAGTATAAGGCCTGTAATCATTTACATGCCTTAATAAAATTCCCTAGAATCCTTCGGACGAAAATCCGATGGCGAAGTATATGCGAAAAAAGAAAAAAAAGCCAGTAGACTTCGAAATAAGATCCTACTGACTTCGTGCGTTCTAAATTCAATTAGCGCTTTGAATCATCTGTTTCAGAGTCAATCATAATTGCCAACCAATGCATTTTAGGATTTGCTTCAAACGCCAACTTCATAATGATAGTAAGCGGAATAGAAAGCAGCATACCAACAGGACCAAACACCCAACCCCAAAGCAGCAAAGAAAGAAAAACCACCAAGGTAGAAAGCCCTAACCCTTTGCCCATATAACGAGGTTCAATCATGTTACCAACAATTAAATTAACCACTAAGAAGCCTGCACCAGTTAACCCAGCTGACAAACTACCAAGCTGAACAAACGCCAATAACATCGCTGGTACAGCCGCAATGATTGAGCCAATGTTTGGCACAAAATTCAAAAGAAAAGCACAAACACCCCATAAAATTGGAAAGTCGACCCCCAACACCCATAACCAAATAGTTATTAGCACACCGGTTAAAATGCTAACCAATGTCTTGATCACCAAATAGCGATTCACAGAGTTAATAAAAGATTCAAACCACTCTATAGAGTTGGACGCGTCGGTCACTGCCAAAGACAATTTTTTAGGCAATTCAACCGCTTCAAAAAGAATGAAAATTACGATCATCACCACCAAAATAAAATTGGTCAACGCACTACCCAACCCCCTTAAAGCGTTAGCAACCATCTGCATCAATGCCGAAGGGTCAATATACCCCTTCACCTGATCATACGAAATATTCAAGCCTAGGTTATTAATCATGGCGATTATATTGGACATCTCTTCAGCAAAGCGTTTTTTATAATTTGGTAGCTGGTTGGAAAATTCATCCAAAGAAGCGCCAACCAGTAACGCCAATGAACTAATGCCAATCAATATGACAAAAACCACTAATAAGATAGATAGCCAAGTAGGTAAACCGCGGCGGCGCAAGCTCGACATAGCAGGTGCACACACAATGGCAATGAACACAGACAACATTAGTGGGATAACTATCTGCGAAGCCGCCTTTAATCCAGCGATGATAATCATGAACGCGGCAAGACCAACAAGCCAATGGGTTCCTTTATGCTGTTCACTCATCTTAATTCCTTACAATGCAATCGGGTAAATGCTTTGAGCGTAGTCGGCCAGATCTTGCAGCATAATCTTTTTAGCTGCAGGTAGATCGGGGGTTTGAGCAATGCGGTTAAGTTGGTCAAAATATTGCTCCATGTTAATAGATCCACCGCCGTCTTTTTCAAGCAAACGAATTTGGCGATATTCTTCCCACTCAACTCGTTGAGACTCACTTAGTTGATCTGGATAATTACGACCAATATAGCGCATTAACATTTCAGGCAATCGACGATCATCAAACGACATTGCCAATTCTGCCAAATCACTAACCGGCGTCGAGCGAATAGCCTCCATTCTCGTCTTGTCTTCACGCGAGAAAAAACCGCCTGCGTACAACATTAAATCGGGGTCTTTTAAAATTGGACGCTCTGACTGAACAAAAACATCGCTTAACTTTGCAGCCAAGCCGGTCTGCCCCTTAATGATGGCAAGATTATGACGGCACACTTCTCCATCCAGCGCTAAACGCTTTACCACCTCAGTATCTTTCAGAAAAGTCGCTGGTGCTACCGCTGGCGACTTATTGTAATGAATGACTTTTAACGGCAACCTTTCTAGATCCCCCAATTCGTCTTTACGGGTAAATACTCGATGACGTATTTCTTCAACATTTAAATCAATCAATGGTTGAGCATCGGCCATTAAGTCATACACAATCACACCATTTTTATTGGTGGGGTGTGGTGCAACAGGAACAACAAAAGCAGAATAATGCTTTGCTTGACCAAACATCCCCGATATATGCAGAAAAGGCTTCATTCGAGCAACATCAATAAATTGCTGCAACTCGTGTTTTTGGCGCATTTTCAAATAATAATCAAACAACCTAGGCTGCTTGGCACGAATCAATTTCGCTATTTCAATCGTACCGTACACGTCAGACAACGCATCATGGGCTTGTTCGTGGGCTATTTCATTGGCTTTTGTTAAGAGCTCAAGCTTCATAGAAACCTGACCATCATCGCCTTTTGGCCAGATAATACCTTTTGGTCGCATGGCATAGGTCATTCGAACTAAGTCGATCATGTCCCAACGCGAACAACCGTTTTGCCATTCACGCGCATAAGGATCAATAAAGTTACGATAAAAACCATGACGCACCACTTCGTCATCAAACCGAATCGTATTGTAACCAAGCGCACAAGTACCCGGTAACGACAACTCTGCTTCTACCGCTTGCATAAATTCAGCTTCACACAAGCCTTCTCTATTCGCGTCTTGTGGGCTAATACCCGTTAATAAACATGCCTCTGGCTGGGGAAGAACATCCTCAGCCAGTCGGCAATAAAACATAATCGGCTCACCGATAGGATTAAAATCAAGATCCGTCCTAATGCCTGCAAATTGCATTGGACGATCTCGTGCAGGGTCCGTTCCGGTCGTTTCAAAATCAAACCAAAAAAATGAAGTGGGGCCCGATGAAGTCACAAATAATTCCTGTTAGCCGTTAAATAAGACAGGTATTATACGCACCTTAAAGTGTATTTGGCGATGAGAGGAGTTGATCAATGCCAGTCCCAGTTAATTGCCCTTGTGGAACAGGAAGTCCTTATGAGATGTGTTGTGGCATGTACCACAATAATCCAGGCACAGCACCAACAGCAGAAATACTAATGCGTTCACGCTACACCGCTTTTGCCATCGGTGATTTCGACTATATTGCTGTTACACAGAAAATAAAAGAAACACCAGATCAATCCTCTGCTGATATAAAAGACAGCAACGAAAACACCCAATGGATTAAACTGGAAATCAATGAGACAGAAGAAGGTCTAGAAAAAGACAAAGCAGGCGTTGTTGCTTTCTCGGCGCACTTTAAAGAAGGCAAGCACATTGGCCGCCTCAGTGAACGCTCTATTTTTAAGAAAGTTAAAGGACAATGGTTCTACATTTCTGGTGAACACGAAGTACAAAAAAACACGCCTCTAATAAATTCAGATGCAATGAAAACAGGACGAAATGATCCTTGTTTGTGTGGGTCTGGTAAAAAATTCAAAAAATGTTGCGCGATTAATTAATCGCGTAACCTTTATTCTAATAATTCCTTTCATTACGCCACGGAATGCCCTTGAGACGCTGTCCAAATACGAAACCAATCGTCGTCATTTAATGCAATGGTCATAGCGTCCACTGCCGCGGCCAAACGAGCTACTTTCCCAGAACCCATCACAGGACAAATTTCTGCAGGATGGCGTAACAACCATGCCACAACAACCTGATCAACCGTACAATTCATTTCTTCTGCGACTGTTTTTAATACCACCTGAACACGCTTGGCTTTTTCATTCGTGCCTGAAAAAATGTCGCCACCCGCAAAAGGCGACCAAGCCATTGGTGTCACGGCATGTCGCTGTGCATGATTCAGTGTACCATCATCAAAATGCTGTAACGCCAAAGGAGACAGCTCCACTTGATTAATAATCAGTGGCGCATCAAGGCGAGACTGTAATAAATCAAATTGGTGCGTAGTAAAATTCGACACACCAAAATGCTTTACTTTGCCCAAGGTAAATAACAAATCAAGCGTCTGTGCAATCTCATCCGCATCCATTAACGGACTTGGACGATGCAGCAACAAAGTATCAATGTATTCACACTGTAGGTTTGCCAACGATCGATCCACACTCGCTAAAATGTGCTCAGCACGATAATTATAGCGATGCACGTTAATATCAGGACGACGATTAGAAGGTAGCAAAATCCCACATTTTGTGATGATTTGCATTTTATCGCGCAATGCTGGTTTGTGCTTTAACGCATTACCAAACAAGGTTTCGCACTGATAATCACCGTAAATATCGGCATGGTCAAATGTGGTTACACCAAGGTCTAAACAGGCTTCGATAAAGCCCAACGATTCTTGAGAAGTCATGCTCCACTCTTCCATTCGCCAAAAGCCCTGCGCTAGGCGCGAACCTTCGAAACCCAAGGGGTGATATTGATGTCTCATGCTTTCTCTCCTTTCCTACCATCATTTTAATGCTCAATATTCTAAGTTATGACGCACACAACACAAACCAAAAAAAACCAGCATTCTCACAATCCATTGCCTTAGGGCAACTGACACAACTCATCATCGAAGGTATACTAGTTCACATTCAAGACAGACCTCTTTCAATTAGAGCGATGCGACCACATACAAACGGACACTTTTTGGGCAATACCGAACACTTATAATTTACTCGCAGCGACACACTACTAAACACAAGAGCTAAACAACAAACAAAACACCACTGTGATGGACTTAATAATGAATTCAATTACGCTAGGCCCCCTTTCCAAAGCCAATGGAGAGATCCAAATCCCAGGTTCCAAAAGCCTTTCTAACCGCATTTTACTTTTAGCAACCTTAGCGAAGGGCACCACAAAGATTACCAACTTACTAGACAGCGACGACATTCGTCACATGCTAGAAAGTCTCACCAAATTAGGTGTTAACTACTCCCTAGAAGACAAGGGTACGACTTGTATTTTAGAGGGCCTTGGCGGTCCTATTCAGGCCGATTTTGGCGATTTATTCCTCGGTAATGCCGGCACAGCAATGCGCCCTCTTACTGCCGCACTCTGTCTTGGCAAAGGCGAGTTCCATCTTCACGGCGAACCTCGCATGCACGAACGTCCGATTGGCGATCTTGTCGATACACTACAAGCATTAGGTGTAGACATTGCTTATGAAGGCGAGACAAACTACCCTCCGCTGCGAATTAAAGCCAATGGTTTGTCTGGCGGCGAAGTCTCTATTAAAGGCAATATTTCTAGCCAATTTTTAACGGCTATTTTGATGAGTGCGCCTTTGGCGAAGAACGACTTAACCATCAAAGTCGATGGTGAATTAGTGTCTAAGCCGTACATCGATATTACATTGCATGTGATGAAGCAATTCGGTGTTGAAGTAGAAAATCAAAATTACCAAGCTTTTGTCGTGAAAGGTCAACAGACCTACCAAAGCCCAGGTGAAATCATGGTGGAAGGCGACGCGTCTTCAGCATCTTATTTCCTAGCTGCGGCGGCCATTGCCGGCGGAAAAATTAAAGTTCACGGAGTAGGAACAGACAGCGTGCAAGGCGATGTCAAGTTTGCAGAAGTACTCGAGAAAATGGGCGCTAAAATCACCTACGGCCCAACGTGGATAGAAGCAGAACACAAGGAACTTAACGGCGTCGATTTAGACATGAACCACATTCCAGATGCGGCCATGACCATTGCCACGACGGCCCTTTTTGCCAAAGGCCCAACCACTATCCGAAACATCTATAACTGGCGCGTAAAAGAAACAGATCGTTTGTACGCTATGGCAACCGAATTGAAAAAGCTCGGTGCCGATGTCATCGAAGGTGAAGACTTCATTACCGTAACGCCCGTTACAAAACTAAAGCATGCAGAAATCGATACGTATAACGATCACCGAATCGCCATGTGCTTTTCACTCGTGGCCTTCTCGGATACACCAGTGACGATCAACGACCCGGGTTGCACCTCAAAAACTTTCCCAACGTACTTCGAGTTATTCAATACAATCGCTAGCTAAAAAATGTACTTGGGCTTTTCCAAACAAAAAAAGCCCCAGCATTTCGGCTGGGGCAAAGCTCTCAATATAAAGGGAAGTGAGTTAGCTAAATATTACGACTGTGGTTGCACTGGTGCTTCGAGCTTTTCAACCTGTTGCGGAGTAAGCAATTCATATAAACCTGCGCGATTCTTTGCGAAAGCAATAGTAAGACTTTCCGTCAATTCACCGCTGTCTTCAGCAAGATCATCCACTTTGTCCATGTAGTTTTTTGAGCTTGGCGACAAGCTGCTTAGCTCTACTTGAGTACTATGAAGCTGCTCTTGTATTTTACGAATGGCCTTGCCATCCTTTTCAAAAAGGTCAGACACTTTCGATTGTGTTTCTTTATCTAGACCAAGCTGCTGTGCCATACGGCTTGCCAGTTGCTCATGGCTTGGCGCGGCATTGATTTGAGCCTCTGGTACGGTTTGACCTCGAACCGTTGTCGATTGAGGTGCTTTCGTCTCTGCATAAGCGCTGACGGCCACGCCGGTTATAATCGCGGCACTCAAACCGATAACGCCTATCATTCCTGCTTTTTTACGATTAAACATTGTTGGCTCCTTAAGCTCTGTTTCTGTTTGGATGAAATCTATTATGTCCATTTATTTGTCAAACAGTGTCAAAGAGAAAGAATCCACCTGCAAAGCTTGTCATGATTGCGTAAGGGAAAATGCGCATTCTCATGCTTTCCCTACTAACCGAGCAAGCATGAACATATTCTTAGGAATGACGATGAACGCCTTTACTCTCTGTGCATTCTTTAGAAATGAGACAGCGCAGGATCCCAATCCTTCCATACCACTTCACGCCCTTGCGATCGAATCATCGCGGAAATGTCTGCTACAGAACGCTCATCGCTTATTTCGAATTGTTCCAATGCCTCTTGAGAATCATCCGCGTACCCGCCGGGTTGCGTTTTAGACTCGGCACTCATAGTAGTAAACCCCATTCGTACAGCGTGATTTCGAAACTCAGCCGATTCCCGTGTCGACAAGCTCATTTCTAAATCTCTATCAAATAAACGCCACGCGGCAATCAGTTGAACCAACTGTCGATCTGAAATCACCGATTTAGGCACGATGCCACCTTCACACGGTCGAATACGCGGAAACGCCACGCTAAAGCGGCTTCGCCAATAGCGTTTTTGCAAATGCCGCAGATGATGCGCCATCATCACAGAGTCTGTGCGCCAGTCCTCCAAACCCAGCAAAACACCCAACCCTACTTTATGAATTCCGGCTTGCCCAATACGATCCGGTGCGTCTAAGCGGTAATTGAAATTGGATTTATTACCGCGTAAATGATGCTCAAGATACGTCTTGCGTCGATAGGTTTCTTGATAAACCAAGACACCATCTAAGCCAATGGTTTGCAGTGTTTTGTATTCAGCCGCATCCAAGGGCTGTACTTCCATCGATAACTGACTGAAATACGGTTTAATGTGCGGAATCATGCGCTCAAAATACGGCATGGACACTTTATTAGTTTCACCTGTTACCAACAACAGATGATCAAAGCCTTTACTTTTAATCGCCATCACTTCTTTTTGAACCTGAGATTCATCCAGTGTGAGACGCTTAATCGCGTTGCTCATCGAAAAACCACAATAGGTACATTCATTCGCACAGGTGTTAGACAAATACAAAGGAGCAAATAGGCTCAGTGTGTTACCAAAACGCTGTAAGGTCAGCTTTTCGCTTTTATCCACCATTTTAAGTAAATAAGGTTCCGCCGCGGGTGAAATCAGCGCCGTAAAGTCATCCACATTTAATTTGTTTTTCCCAAGCGCACGCAGCACATCTTGCTCAGTTTTCTCTTCATGTGAACGAGTAACCGACTGCCAATCTGCATTCTCTACAAACTCACTAAATTGACCGGCAATGGTTGGAGCTTGCTCTAGCAATCTAACCTTGCTTATATTTGTGCTTGAATCAGGTATCAAACTCATGACAAAGCACCTAGGAATTCAGTCAGTGGACTGGTCGCCTGCGCCTGCACGCGCTTTTCTCCTAAACCTGATTCATAGGCGATTCGCCCCGCCTCAACAGCAAGACGAAAGGCTTTGCCCATTTGCGCGGGTTGTTTTGCAACCGCCATGGCGGTATTGACCAACACCGCATCCGCACCAATTTCTAACGCCAAAGCTGCATCCGATGGTGCGCCAATGCCAGCATCGACAATCACTGGCACTGCACTTTGTTCAATAATGATTTCCAAAAATGGACGGCTAGCCAACCCCATATTAGAACCAATTGGTGAACCTAACGGCATCACACATTGACACCCCACCTCTTCTAACCGCTTACAAAGCACAGGATCAGCATGGACATAAGGCATGACCACAAAGCCTTTTTTGATTAATTCTTCGGCTGCTAATAACGTTTCCACGCCATCTGGCATTAAGTAGCGAGGATCAGGATGAATTTCTAATTTGACCCAATTTGTCTCCAATGCTTCTCTAGCCAGTTCAGCGGCAAACACCGCTTCTTTCGCGGTGCGCGCGCCAGACGTATTCGGTAATAACTTAATACCATGCTGCTGCAAGGGTTGTAGAATATTATCGGTTTGATGTTTCAAATCCATACGACGTAAAGACAAAGTGACCAACTCACTTTCACTAGCGGCCAAAGATGCCATCATGGCATCCGCGCTGGCGTATTTTCCGGTACCCGTAAAAAGTCGAGAATGAAATTCATGCCCTGCAATAAAAAAAGACGACATATTAGCCTCCAGCAATGGATTCAAAAATAAAAACCTGACTCTGTTCATTCAACTCAGTGTTGCTCCATAAACTCTTCGGCACCACCCGCTGATCAATTGCTACTGCAATGCCTTTCGTCTCTTTCCCCAAGCTATCCAGTAAATCCTTTAACGTTTCACCAGAAAAATCAAAAGGAGCGTCATTCAGCATAATATTCATTAAACACTTCCTTCTTCGTGTTGAAGTAATGATGCCATGAGTGACCGTGTCGCCACTTCTGGATTATCCGCTTTTGTAATCGCCGTCACTAAAGCCACACTAGTCACACCGGTTTTCGCGACTAAAGGCAGTCTTTCAGCGTCAATGCCACCGATGGCAACCGTCGGATAATGACCTTTAAGTAAACGAGCATAATGGGCAAGACGCTTTACCCCTTGTGGCTGAGATGGCATATCTTTGGTTTGCGTTGGGAAAATATGCCCTAAGGCGATGTAACTCGGTTTAATCAATTGGGCACGTGCAATTTCGTAATACCCGTGAGTGCTGATACCTAATCGAAGCCCAGCCTCCTGAATAGCAGACAGGTCTGCCACATCTAAATCTTCCTGACCCAGATGCACACCATAAGCACCAAAGGTGATCGCCTGCTGCCAATAATCATTAATAAAGACCTGTGCGTTGTACTTTTTACCTAAGGCGATTGCCTGTTGAATTTTCCCTTCTAACTCAGGGTCGTTTGGATTTTTGATCCGAAGTTGAGCCAATTTGATGCCTTGCTTGAGCACCAAGGTCAACCAAGCAATCGTATCCACCACCGGATATAAACCCATTTTATTCAGATCCATCTTGGCAAATGACAAATGGGGCGCATTCGAACATTTATGAGGCGTCATTATTATAGGTAAATTTTCGATCTGCAAAGGCCAACCCGGTAGCCCAAATTGGGTGGTTTTTTCATCAATCTTCAACGTCGATTTAAATGCCGCATTTAGATAGGCTTTCGCCATGGTCATCGCATCGAATACATCGTAACCATGAGCAATGAAGCTCGCCAACGCCATCGACAAAGTCCCACCTTTGCCATCGGCATTCTGTCTGATTAACTTGTCACTTGAAAAACCGACAATACTGGTTTGGCTCACTAACCAATCCGTCATTTTTCCTGCTTCAGTGCGATCTCCTTTTATTAACCAGCGACACGGTGACGCGTAAAAATACGCAGCCAGTTGCGCTTGTAAATCCGTTATAGATTGCTTACCAGACAGCCCCGTTAGTCTTTCAAATTCTCGTCGGGTCGGCGTAATTACATCGACATAAGGCAACAAAGGGGCGAGTAAATCTGCCCCAAAGTCTGCTTTTGCTAGATCATTCCTATTACTTCCGCTTACCATGACAGGATCAAATACCACTAGCACATTAGGATAGTCCGCTTTCAAACGTTCTAGCCAAGTAGAACAGGCTTTCACTATTTCTGCCGATGGCAAGAAACCAATTTTAATCGCATCTGGCGGCAGATCATCTAGCAAAGTTTGCCATTGCTCGTTAAATCTAGACAGCGAGATCGGCTCTAACAAATAGCCGTTTTGAGAATTTTTCTCACTGGTGGCAGCCATAATACTTTCAACATGGCAGTCTAAATCTTGGCCTGTGCAAATATCTGATGGCAACCCTGTGTGGGCGGACGAATCCGACCCGCCCACACACCAGACAACAGGAGGTTTAATAGACATAATTCCTCCTTGCGCTTACAGCGACTTTTCTTTTGATTTTTCGGTTGCTCGCGTCTCTTTCGTCAATGTATCTGTCGTTAATTTATCGGTTGTTAAGTAAACATCACTACCCAACTCACGGAATTGCGCCGACATTTTTTGCATGCCATTCTTAGCTTCGTTTGCGCTCAAAGTACCTGCATCCAAAGCACTAACATCTATCTTTTGAGCTTCCAATTCCAATCCCTTGGCGTATTCTCGTACTTCTTGAGTGATTTTCATTGAGCAAAATTTCGGCCCACACATAGAACAAAAGTGTGCCACTTTTCCTGAAGCCTGCGGTAAAGTTTCGTCGTGATAAGAACGCGCTGTTTCTGGGTCAAGCGATAAGTTAAACTGATCTTCCCAGCGAAACTCAAAACGTGCCTTAGACAAGGCGTTGTCACGAATTTGTGCTCCCGGATGGCCTTTCGCCAAATCCGCTGCATGAGCAGCGATTTTGTAGGTAATCAAACCTTCTTTTACATCTTCTTTATTCGGCAAACCAAGATGCTCTTTTGGCGTCACGTAGCACAACATAGCACAGCCATACCAGCCAATTTGCGCCGCACCAATCCCAGAAGTAATATGATCATAGCCTGGCGCAATGTCTTGTGTCAGCGGGCCTAATGTATAAAAAGGTGCCTCATGACAAAGCTCAAGCTGCTCAGTCATGTTTTCTTTGATCAACTGCATGGGCACATGCCCAGGCCCTTCAATCATGACTTGTACGTCGTATTCCCACGCTACTTTGGTGAGTTCACCCAAGGTACGAAGTTCCGACATTTGCGCTTCGTCATTAGCGTCCATAATCGAGCCCGGACGCAACCCGTCACCTAAAGACAGCGCCACATCGTAAGCAGCACAGAGCTCACAAATATCACGAAACCGTTCGTATAAGAAACTTTCTGTGTGATGCGCCAAACACCATTTTGCCATGATGGAACCACCACGAGAAACGATGCCGGTTAGACGCTTGGCCGTCATTGGCACATAGCGCAATAAGACACCGGCGTGAATGGTAAAGTAGTCAACGCCCTGCTCGGCTTGCTCTATTAATGTATCGCGGAACACATCCCAATTAAGATCTTCGGCGACACCATCGACTTTCTCTAATGCTTGGTAAATAGGTACCGTACCGATTGGCACAGGCGAGTTACGCAAAATCCATTCACGCGTTTCATGTATATTTTTGCCCGTTGATAAATCCATGACGGTGTCTGCCCCCCAGCGGGTCGACCAAACTAGCTTTTCGACCTCTTCTTCAATCGAAGATGTTACCGCTGAGTTACCAATATTGGCGTTCACTTTCACTAAGAAATTACGACCAATTATCATCGGCTCGGATTCTGGATGATTAATATTATTCGGAATAATCGCACGACCTCTGGCGACTTCATCGCGTACAAACTCGGGCGTAATGCGAGTTTGCAAGTTTGCCCCAAAGCTTTGCCCTGGGTGCTGCTTCCGCAATAATTCACTCTTAATTGCATCCATATTTTGGTTTTCACGCAATGCAATGTATTCCATTTCTGGCGTCACAATACCTTGACGAGCATAATGCATTTGCGTCACACATTTACCCTGTCGGGCCTTTCGTACGGTGGGCAGTTGTTTAAAACGCAGCTCGTCTAACGATGAATTTTCCAAGCGAGACTGAGCAAACTGTGATGAAACACCCTGTAAAGCTTCAGTATCTTGGCGCTTTTCTATCCAAGGTGCACGCATGGCAGCTAAGCCTTCGTAAACATCAATAGTGACTTGAGGGTCTGCATAGGGTCCGGAACAATCATAGATGTATATGGCTTCATTGGGTTCAAAGTCAAGATTGTCAGGGTCAGACCCAAGCGGTGTATCGGTCAGGTTAATTTTGCGCATGGGAACACGGATAGAGTCATTAGAACCCGTTAAATAAATACGCTCTGACGCCGGAAACGGTGTGGCTTGCAAGGATTCAATAAAGGATTTTGCAGCTAAACGTGTTTCTTCACGAGACTGCTTTTTAGATACCTTGTTTGGTTTTTTCTGTTGATTCGGTTCGTTGATAGTAGACATAAGCATTTCCCTTATTTAAAAACTGGAGAATTGCTTGTCTGGGGTGCTGCTTTACTGGAAAACGCATTTAAAGACGCTTTTAAAGCAAAACATGAACCCTGAATTTTCATTGAAGAATGATGGGCGTGACGTTACGAATAAAACAGTAGACATCGCATCGAATCAATCGTCATAAAAAATACAGGTGTTCATTCGATGCAGAAAAGAAAAATGGAGACTTTCTTGTTTCCTACGCGGGTTCTAACCCGATCAGGTTCTGCGGATCCCGCACTTAATTATGCGATCTCAGCCAAATGGCACTCCGACAAGTGAGACTGAGTATACCCAGTCTCACTTTCTTGTAAACACCTAATTTTTATCAGGACTAAGGAAGGAAAATATATCAACCACTAAAGGATTTATGCTTAGTTTTGCATTTCTAACGCCATTTTATAAAGGTAGTTTTTCTTTTCGCCGGTTAATTTCGCAGCCATGGCAGCGGCTTGTTTAACCGGTAAATCTTCCAACAAAATAGTGAGAATCCGTTTTGCTTCTAACTCCGCTTCATCGCCACTTTCTTGAGTAAAACTCAACATGACGACAAATTCACCACGCAATTGATTCGCATCAGCGTCAAACATCGCAAGAATCTCCGCCGCAGTGCCGGATAAGAAGGTCTCAAAGGTTTTTGTCACTTCTCGTGCGAGAACTAGCTGAGCATCCTCACCATAGACTTTTTGAACATCGGCAATGGAGTCATAAATACGGTGCGTCGATTCATAAAACACCACCGTGCCGGTCTGCTTCTTCCATGACTCGAACAAATCACAGCGACCTTTTGACTTCGCTGGAACAAAGCCAGCAAAGAAGAATTGATCCGTCGGCAAACCTGACGCGCACAACGCAGACACCAAAGCACACGCACCAGGAATAGGCACCACTTTATGCCCTTTTCCACGCAGTGCATGCACCACGTGATAACCTGGATCAGAAATTAACGGGGTGCCAGCGTCGGATACCAACGCCACATTTTTACCTTCGTCTAGTAAGCTCGCCACATAACCCGCTTTGTCTTTCTCATTGTGATCATGAATGGAGAAAAGCTTCGCTTCGATGGCGAAATGATTCAATAAACGCCGAGTGTGTCGGGTGTCTTCCGCCGCTATATAGTCTACGTCTCGTAAAGTTTGCTCGGCTCTTTTACTAAAATCATCGAGATTGCCTATTGGGGTTGCAACTATGTACAGCGACCCTCTCGCATCGTCAGAACTATGTGATACCATGTTGCCTCTTTTATTTGTCATTCTATAAGCTTATGAGCCTACTTAATTACCGCATCATATCATTAACTCTGTGTTCTTTTCTGCTGAGTGCTTGTAATTCCATGAATTTAAACATGGAGCAGCAACAAAAAACGGCCCAAAGCACGACGCAAGAAAGAACACTGCCGCCAAGCATTTATCATCCAATAAAAACCACTGATGTCTCAAAAAAGTTAGGCGACGCTTATCGCTCTGCAAAAAACTTCTATCAGCAAGGTGAATTCCAGCAAGCCATTGATACGTTAGAAAATGAAGTACTACCTACAACTTCTTCCATTCAGTTTGAAGCGTATTTGCTGGCCGCTTTAGCCACATCAAATTTAGACAACACTACTGAGTCTTTTGATTATCTAGAGCAAGCCGAGCGCTTAACGGCCGCGCGCCACCCTGACAACCAAAACAAACTAAAAGACACCAAAGCCTCTATTCTTGAGCACTTTGGAAATTGGTTAGGTGCGGTGAGTATACGCATGGATTTGACATACAATTTACCGCTTAATGAAGGTGAAGATAACCAAACCAAACTGTGGTTGGCTGTCCAAAATTTAACTCGAAATGAAATAGATGAGCTCTATCAACAACAAAGACCGCTGCTCAATGGCTGGTTAACAATCAGTGGTATTTTAAGGAATCAATCACTGTCTATTGAGCAGCAGCTTACGGTATTCGAGAATTGGCGAATAGAAAACCCAAATCACCCAGCAGCACTATCTCCTCCACAAGATTTCCAAATCATGTCGTCTATTGAAGACATGGCGCCGAAAAAAATTGTCTTACTGCTGCCGATGAGCGGCAAACTAGAGCGCGCATCTCAAGCTATTGTCGACGGTTTTTTTGCTACCTTTTACAATCAAAAAGAAGCAAGACCACAAGTCAGCATCATTAACGTAGATGATTACTCAAACATCAATGACGCACTCGCAGCGGCGAACGAAAAGCAACCAGATGTGATTATTGGCCCCTTGCAAAAGAACAATGTCGCCCAAGTTGGTCGCTTAGATTTACCTTACCCTGTCATCGCACTTAATCAACTAGATATTAATTTACACCCCAAAAATCTTTATCATTTTTCATTAAGCGCAGAAGATGAAATACACGAATTAATTACCTTCGCCAAACAAGAAGGCGCAACAAAAGCCGCTATACTAAACATCCAAGACACTTGGGCATTAAAACAAAGTGATGAGTTTCGCGCCGCTGCAACCAAAGAAAACATCACCATCACCTCCAATCAGTCATATGCCAATACACCAAAAGGCAGACAGGATGCGATTCAAAAGCTACTCCTGATCGATGAAAGTTATGCTCGCAAAAGACGGGTAGAACAATGGACAGGAGCGAAGGTTGAAAGCATAGCTAGATCACGCGAAGACCTTGATTACGTGTTTTACGTCGGGAAACTTAATGATGCCAAACAAATAAGGCCTCTTATAGATTTTTACTTCGCCGACAAAATTCCTATGTTAGCGACCAGTACATTAAATGATAGTGAGCCAGATAAATCGATTAACCCTAGCGATATTGAGCGGATACTTTTTACTGAGGTTCCCGCGCTCACACCAAACAGCACTACCTTAGATATATTACCTAAAAATCAAAATTCAAATATCTTGCGTCGATTGCAAGCGCTCGGCGCCGACTCCTATTTGTTAGCAAACAAATATCGACTGTTCACACTACTACCAAGCACTAAAATTTCAGCGAATACCGGCATTATCACCATAGATGAAAATGGCATATTTCATAAAAGACCTGAAATTATGACTTACCGAAAAGGAAATTTGGTATATGCAAACAATTACCCGTATTTTCAGCAACAGAAGAATACCGAAAAATAGTGGCGAAAAGGCAGAGCAGGAAGCTGAAAGTTTTTTACTTTCACAAGGCCTTCGCTTTGTTGAGCGAAATTTCTTCTGTCGCATTGGCGAGATTGATTTGATATTTTTAGATCAAGACACCTATGTTTTTGTAGAAGTCCGCTATCGCGCAAATAGTGCACACGGTAGCGCCGCTGAAAGCCTTGGGCAATCTAAACTAAATAAGGTGCGAAAAAGCGCCTCTTTATGGCTACAAAAGAACAATAAAGCAAACAGCGCTAGTCGTTTCGATGCGATACTATTTGATAAAAAAATAGACCAACAACATTTAACTTGGCTTAAAGCAGTATTTTAATCACTATGGATTTTCAAGAAGCAATCTACACACAATTTGCCCAGAGTTTTGAAGCACAACAGCAAGCGCTGGAAAGCTTACCTCCGTATATAGAGCACGCCGCTAAAGTGATTTTTTCAAGCGTTGCGTCCGGCGGAAAAATCATCTGCATTGGCAACAGCACGGGATCTCACCTATCTCAATACTTTAGCACGCTAATGCTAGATCGAATGGACAGAGAGCGCCCAGGCCTACCAGCCATTAATTTAAGCGGCGATGGCGCCGCTTTACTGGCAATTACTCACAATGACAGTTACCACGATGTCTTTTCAAAGCAAATAACAGCCCTAGGTAATCCGGGGGATATATTATTTGTTGTTGCTAATCGTGGTAACACATCGCCTATCATCCAAGCTATCCAAGCAGCTCATGAGCGTAAAATGAGTATCGTCGCCCTAACCAGCCCAGAAGCCAAAAACGTCTCCTCCCTTACCTCACAAGATGACACAGAGATAAAAATAAACCTTCTTGGTACAGCCAGAGTGCATGAATGTCAGATCACCGTCATTCACACGTTGGTTGATCTTCTTGAGCGTCAACTATTTGGCAATGAAGACTGAGTTAAGAACATTTAAAAATACATAAAAAAAGAGCCATCTATAAGTGGCTCTTTTTTATTTAAATAACGTAAACAATCAACTCTCTTTTCTACTTCACAACCTTCAACTTAAAACCTTTTTTAGGCACTGGTGGTGTAGGAGGGGTAGGCTCATCAGTAAATTCCTCATCAGGGAATACAAAGCCATCGCCATTCTCTTTAGCGTACAAGGCAAGCGCCGCTCGTATCGGCACATAAACCTGCATTGGCTTACCACTAAAGCGCGCCTCAAAAGATACCGCTTCTTTGTCCATAATTAAATGACGCACCGCAGACATGCCGATGTTCAGCACTATCTGACCATCTTTAACAAATTCTGTTGGTATCACTACATCTTTTTGCTCTGCATCCACCAAGAGATAAGGCGTCATATCATTATCAGCAACCCAAGTGTAAGCGGCATTTAATAAATAAGATCGTTTGGGTAACATAGTCTCTCCTACTTAATATTTTGCAAAAAAAAGGAGCCATAAGCTCCTCTTTTGCTATCTAACATAACCGAGAGCAAAAGCCTCAGCTTAGTCTAAACGCATTTCTTGTTCAGCTTCAGAAAGGCTTTCTTGGAAAGACTCACGCGCAAAAACAAGATCCATATATTTGTACAACGCTCTTGCTTGCTCTTTAGGTATTTCTACACCCAATGAAGGTAGGCGCCATAAAATAGGAGCCAAGCAACAGTCAACAATCGTAAAGTCGTCGCTCATAAAGTAAGGCTTTTCCTCAAAAATAGGAGAAACACTTACCAGCCCTTCACGCAGTTCTTTTTGAGCTTGAGCAACCGCCGCTTTATCTTTACTAGAAAGAATCAAGTCAACTAATTTCGCCCAATCGCGTTGAATGCGATACATATACAAACGGCTTTCTGCACGAGCAACAGGGTAAACAGGCAATAATGGTGGATGCGGAAAACGCTCATCCAAGTATTCCATCATGACATTTGGCTCATAAAGAACCAAATCACGATCAACCAAGGCCGGCAATTCATTGTATGGATTAACATCAGCCAATTCGTCTGGCTTGTTAAATGAGTCCACATCAATAATGTCTACTGTGACAGCTTTTTCTGCCAATACAATACGCACTCTATGGCTATAATGATCCTCTCCATCAGAGAAGAACGTCATTGAGGAGCGCTTAGCAATAACACCCATGTCTAACCCCTATTTTGAAAACATCCAAGTCCCCTTAATCGGAGACAAACTATAAAATAATATCGAAGTCATAGCTTAATCACTTCGATATCGAAATTCTTTTAGCTTTCAACTGAGTCGACGAAGAATAAAAAGTGACCCAACAGAAACATCAAACCAATATCAAATTCATGCTAGTTATTCATGTAGTTGATTACAGCCTTAATAGCGAAACATTCTAACATGATTTGACTTAAAATTTTCTCTGAATACTTACTTTGATACACGAATAGAGAAATTCTCTTTTTTTTTGAATAAAAAAAGCAGAAAAATAATACAAAGCAAAAAAAACGCTTGATGAAAAATCACCAAGCGCTTTAATAGTATTCTGAAAGCGAAAATTAACGCTTAGAGAACTGAGGACGACGACGTGCTTTGCGTAGACCAACTTTCTTACGTTCAACTTCACGCGAGTCACGAGTAACGAAACCTGCAGAACGTAGAGTACGACGTAGAGTCTCATCATATTGCATCAAAGCACGTGTGATACCATGACGGATCGCACCAGCTTGACCAGAGATACCACCACCTTTAACAGTGATGTAAACGTCAAATTTTTCAGTAGCGCCAACAAGTTCAAGAGGTTGACGAACAACCATCTGAGCTGTTTCACGACCAAAGTACTGAGAAAGTGTACGGTTATTGATAACCAAGTTACCAGAACCGGCCTTAAGGAACACACGAGCGGTAGACGTTTTACGACGACCTGTACCGTAGTATTGAGTAGCTGACATAATGATCTTCCGTATTAAATGTTAAGTGTTTGAGGCTGTTGAGCAGCATGTGGATGCTCAGTACCAGCGTATACTTTCATTTTCTTGTGCATTGCACGGCCCAATGGACCTTTTGGCAACATACCTTTAACGGCAAGTTCAAGAACACGCTCTGGAGCATGATCAATCAGCTTCTCGAAATTCATAGAACGCAAGCCGCCTGGGTAACCAGTATGGCGGTAGTATTGTTTTGCAGCTGCTTTATTACCTGTAACATGAACTTTCTCAGCGTTAACAACAACGATGTAATCGCCAGTATCAACATGCGGAGTGTATTCAGCTTTATGCTTACCACGTAAACGGCGAGCAATTTCAGTAGCCAAGCGGCCTAGAGTTTTGCCTTCAGCATCAACCACGAACCAGTCGCGGCGAACTTCAGCAGGTTTAGCTGTAAAAGTTTTCATCAAAAAACCCTTTCAATACGCGTGTTCAATGACACGCAATACCTATTATTATTGGTTAATTAATTATTTGCACAATTAATTAACGTACACTTACCTTTAAAAAGGCGAGCGAAGTATATACCAACGCAACAAAATAAGAAAGGCAGATATGCTTATGGACGGTGCTCTAAAGACAAATATTCTTCAGATTGCATTTCCAACAATCGACTCACTGTGCGGTCATATTCGAACGCTAAACGCGTGCCTGTATAGATATCTGGAATCGACACTTCAGCCGAAATAATAACCTTCACATGACGATCATAAAACTCATCTACCAGGTTAATAAAGCGCCTTGCTAAATCATCCCGTGAAGCATCCATTTGCGGCAGATTAGAAATAATAATTGTGGTATAGAGGCGAGCTATCTCGATGTAATCAACCTGGCTTCTTGGCCCATCGCATAACCCCTTAATATCAAACCAAGCAAGATCTTCACAACTGCGAACCAATGGAATATCACGCCCCTCTATTTCAACAGCACCACCTTCAACAACATGAGATGCATCTGATATTAGACTCAAAAATCGATTATTCAACTCAATATTGGCTGCGTCACTTAATGGGTAATAATATAACTTCGCCTGTTTTAACGTTCTAAGACGATAATCTATACCACCGTCCACATTCATCACCTTGGTATGTTTATTAACTAAAGCAATCGCGGGCAAAAAACGAGCACGCTGCAAACCATTTTTATACAAGCCATTAGGCTCAATATTAGAAGTTGCAACCAACGTTGTTCCGTTTTCAAACAGCACCTCAAGCAAGCCCGCTAAAATCATAGCATCGGTAATATCCGTGACGAAAAACTCGTCAAAACACAACACTTTCGCCTTAGAAGAAATATCTTTACCCACTATTTCAAGCGGGTTTTTCACGTTATGAAGCTTGCGCATTTCTTGGTGGACCATTTGCATAAACCGATGAAAATGCAGACGCATTTTCTTTTCCATTGGCAAACAGTCGAAGAATGTATCCATTAGATAGGTCTTACCCCGACCCACACCACCCCAAAAATACAAACCTTGCTCTACAGTCGGTACTTTCTTTTTTCGAAACCGATCAAAAAAACCATTTGAAGACTGACCTCCCTGATTTGCCACCAAACGATCGAATAAATCCTGAAGCGCTTCTACCGCCTCTTCCTGAGCCGGATCGTAGTTAAAGTCTGCTCTTGTTAAATCTTGCTTGTAACGCGTAATGGGGGTCATCGTCGCTCTTTTGTTCGAATAAGTGAATTCTGACTATTCTAACAAATTGCATCTTAAACAACACCTATCAAGCTGTTATCGTAGGGACGATTTCGCTATAATGGATTATCTGTTTTTTGGAGAAAGTCATGAACTTAGAAGAATTCAATATCATCATCTTTATTACCGGCATTATTATTGGCTGCGTCGTCACATTAGCTCTCAAAAGCTACAAAGCAAGAAATAACAAACAGGCTTACTCAAGCTCAAGCATCATCACTATGAAATCACTACAACAAGAGCTAGACAGCAAGCAAGTCATTATTGATAACTTCTTTTCGGACAGCAACGAACACCTAATAGCTGTTGAGAAACGTTTGGCGGATCTAAGAAATTGCCTTGCTGATAATGCGAGTCAATCTAGCAATATCAAAATAGAAAGTAGTTCAATCATCAGCAACGCTCAGACTCCTGACGCCCCTCCAGTAACTGAGCCACCAAGAGACTATGCTCTAAAAAATGATAAGCAACCAGGCATGCTTAGCGAAAACTTTGGCCTAGATGATAGACATACCGATTTAGAACCTAAACGTACTGTTTAATTAAAAAACGGGCTTTAAAACTGCCCGTTTTTTTATGTCTTTACAGCCCATTTAGCTCTTTCAACCCCTTCAATTAAGCAGGGTTGTCTATATCAATAAATACCGCATCTAGACCACACTCTTCCGATAAAAATGCCGCCATGGATTTAGCGCCAAAGCGCTCGGTTGCATGATGACCCGCCGCAATAAAATGAATCCCCATCTCACGCGCAATGTGAATTGTTTGCTCAGATACCTCTCCAGTGATATACACATCCGCACCAACATCGACTGCCTGCTCTATATACCCCTGAGCACCACCAGTGCAAAGTGCCACTCGGTGGATCTTTCTATCGCCAACACACTCAAACAGCACGTCTCGCTCGACCGCTTTTTCTACCATAGACCGAAAAACACTAATGGACACTGGCTCACTTAACTCACCAACAATTCCAATGGACTCCTCGATTGCAACACCTGACTGCAATCCAGCTCTATTTAAGAGACCAATGGCATCAGCCAACCCTGCGTTGTTACCTAATACAGGATGCGCGTCTAGTGGTAGGTGATAACCATATAAATTGATGTCATGTTTAATCAACGCTGAAATGCGACGATATTTCATTCCAACAATCTGAGGAGTTTCATTTTTCCAAAAATAGCCATGGTGGACAAAGATTGCGTCGGCCTTATACTCAATCGCCGCATCAATAAGCGCCTGACAAGCCGTTACACCAGTAACAACACGACTGATTTCTTTTTTTCCTTCCACCTGCAAACCATTGGGCGCATAATCTTTAAAACGATTTGGACTCAACGTCTGATTAAGTAACAACTCAAATTCACTACGTAGCACAACAACTCCCTAAGCCTTATGATCCGAAAAAACTATTGTACACCCATCATTATCTCCGTTCTCGCAGGCACTTGCATAGGCCTAGCTGTATTACTTATACAAGAGAAGCAAAATACGTCCAATTCGAGCTACTCCATACCAGTAAAAGTAGCGACACCCTCTGTTGTTAATATTTACACCCAAGTCGCCCAAAAAATAACACTAAGCAACCAAAAAGAATCCAAACACAGCATTAATTTAGGTTCCGGCGTCATCGCTACAAAAGATGGCTTTATACTCACCAACCATCACGTTATTCAAAATGCACAGAGTATCGTCATTGCCCTTAACGATGGCAGACGTACCGAAGCAAAACTCATCGGCTCGGATCCATCAACCGATCTAGCCGTTTTAAAAATAAATCTACCTGATTTGCCCAACATTAGAATGGGCAACAGCAATAAAGTCTCTATTGGGGATCGTATACTGGCAATAGGTAATCCATTTGGAATAGGTCAAACCGTCACAGCCGGCATCATTAGCGCCAAAGGCCGAAACAGCATAGGTCTTAATACTTACGAAAACTTCCTACAAACCGACGCAGCCATAAACCCAGGCAATTCTGGCGGCGCTTTAGTCAACCTTAAAGGTGAACTTATTGGCATAAGCTCTGCAATTTACTCAAGTACGGGAGGCTCACAAGGAATAGGGTTTGCAACACCAGTCGATGACGCACTTGATGTGATGACAGCCATTATTAATAACGGAGAAGTAGTGCGAGGATATTTAGGGATGGACGCTCAAAAAATCACAAAGTCATTGGCGAATAACTTATCACTGCCATCAAACCACGGATTACTTGTTAACGACATTACAAAGGAAAGCCCAGCAGAAAAAGCCGGCATAGAAGTGGGAGATATAATACTTGAAATCAACAACAACCCGAGTAAAGATCCGTTTCAAGTCAGGCGACTTATCGCGTCGCTAAAACCTGGTACCAACATTTCTCTTGTTGGCATTCGAGGGCAGCAATCCTACCAGACAGATATCATGCTAGAAAAACAACCCACGATGCAGCGTATTAATTATTAGCATCAACCCTAACGCTGAAGCTCAACCTGCTCTTTAAGGTTCTGCAAACTTCGCTCAAAGTTATTACCCGCAATATTATTTGCAAACATAGCAAGATAAGGGCTTAACAAGCCCGCACTAAGATTTCCTTCAATGGTCCACGTCACAAGTGTCGACTCATTGCTTGATTGCAACGTTATTACGTTATGCACAATATTAACTTTAGGTTTGGGACGAACATCGAAGCGTATACGCTTTTCGGATAGCTCAATCACAGACAAAACACCTTGCTCCGGCACTTCGTCGTACGACAATGCAACTGAATCCCCTTCCTCTAAAGCGCCTTCAAATGGATCCACTTTACCTTTTTGAATGAACATCCAGTTTGGTAAACTATCGCCGTGAAACAGGTCGTTGTATATTTCATCACGAGGTGCGTCAATAAGCACACTCCGTTCTACGCGATAGTCTGTCGGCATAAAAAACCCGCCTATAACCAAAAGCAAGATAATCAGCGCCAAAATACGCGTCACCTTCCTTAATTTATAAAGAGCGGCAGGGTGAGACGTATTTTTCACGATTAAGAGTCCTTCAAAATTCGGTATTCTGCTGACATAGCATGAGCCTCTAAAGACTCACCGCGGGCCAACGGAGAAGCAATTTTCGCCAACTCACTCGCCCCTTCAGGTGAGCAGTAAATTAACGAACTGCGTTTTTGGAAATCATAAACACCCAGTGGAGATGAAAACCTTGCCGTACCGGACGTAGGCAAAACATGATTCGGCCCAGCACAATAGTCACCTAAAGCCTCAGGCGTATGTCTGCCCATAAAAATCGCCCCAGCGTGACGAATTTTTTCAACCCATTTCTCTGGCTCATCAATTGATAACTCAAGATGTTCAGCCGCAACAATGTTCGCAATATCCATGGCTTCATCCATGTCTTTAACATGAATAAACGCACCCCGCCCCTCTAGAGAAGCCTTGATAATATCCTTACGGCTCTGAGTATCGATCAAGCGCTCCATCGCGGTTTTTACATTTTGTATGAAAACCAAATCTGGAGAAATTAAAATAGATTGGGCATCTTCATCATGTTCAGCCTGAGAGAATAAATCCATCGCAATCCAATCAGGATCTGTCTTTCCATCGCACACAACTAAGATTTCAGAAGGACCAGCAATCATATCGATGCCAACAACGCCAAAAACCATTTTCTTAGCCGTTGCTACATAAATATTACCCGGACCAACAATTTTATCCACCTTAGGAACTGTCTCGGTACCATATGCCAAAGCAGCAACCGCCTGAGCACCACCGATCGTGAAAACACGATCGACACCCGCAATATAAGCAGCCGCCAAGACAATGTCATTTACAAAACCATCCGGCGTTGGCACCACCATGATAATTTCACCAACACCCGCCACTTTAGCTGGCATAACATTCATCAACACAGAAGAGGGATAAGCCGCTTTGCCACCGGGCACATAAACACCAACCCGATCCAAAGGCGTAACTTTTTGACCTAGTATCGTGCCACTCTCTTCTTGATACTGCCAAGAAGGCTGTTTTTGACGCTCATGGTAATCATAAACTCGCTTTGCCGCCGCCTCTAGACTAGCGACTAACTCAGGGCTGACCCGACCTTTAGCAAGAGCAAGCTCTTCACGCGATATTTCCAGTTCAGATGAGGAAACCACGTGACGACGATCAAAGCGATTAGTGAACTCAATAACCGCATCATCACCTTTCAAACGAACTTGCTCAACAATGTCCGCCACTGTTTTCTGCACTCGCGCATCGGACACGGAGTCCCACGCAAGTAGCGAGTCTAACTCTGAACGAAAATCATCAGAGCTTGACGAAAATTCTCGTATAGTAAGGTTCAATTATTTACCCTCGCTGTCTTCAACCGCACACCTTATCATTTCTAAGATCGGCTCAATTTCAGAGTACTTTGTTTTATAAGCGGCTTTATTCACCACCAAACGTGTACTGATCGGTGCGATTAACTCTCGCGCTTCAAGACCATTTGCTTTTAAGGTATTACCTGTATCAACAATATCAACAATGAGATCTGCTAAGCCCATAATAGGCGCAAGCTCCATCGCACCATATAGCTTGATGACATCAGCCTGAATACCCTGCTCAGCAAAATACGCTTTGGCGGTTTTTATAAATTTAGAAGCCACTTTTAAGCGTCTATTTGGCAAAGGCTGCCCAACAACACCGGCCGTCATCAAGCGACATTTTGCAATTTTCAGATCCAGCAGTTCGTAAAGGTTTTTCGTCGATGCTTCCATCAAAACGTCTTTGCCTGCGACACCAAAATCCGCCACACCATGATCAACATAAGTCGGAACATCTGTCGCGCGCAAAATCACCAACTTGATATGCTCATGGTTGGTGTCGAAAATCAGCTTTCGACTTTTGCTAATGTCTTCAACTGGAACAATATTGGCTTTTTCTAAAAGCGGTAAAGTCTCACCAAGAATGCGCCCTTTCGATAGCGCAATCGTCAAAGTTCTACTCATATTAATTTAAAACCCGTGAAATTTTCGCACCCAATGAACCGAATTTCTCTTCAATACACTCATAACCACGATCGATGTGATAGATGCGATCTATCTTCGTATCGCCTTCTGCCACTAACGCAGAAAGCACCAAACTTGCAGACGCACGTAGATCTGTTGCCATTACTGGCGCACCTTTCAAACGTTCGATGCCACGAACAATAGCCGTATTCCCTGTCACTTCGATGTCAGCTCCCATGCGAAGCATTTCGTCTACGTGCATAAAGCGGTTTTCAAAAATATTTTCAATCACTCGCCCAACACCGTTCGCGATTGAATTCAAAGCAACAAACTGCGCTTGCATGTCTGTCGGGAATGCAGGGTATGGTGCAGTGCTAATATTTACAGCTTCTGGACGACGCCCTTCCATATCCACTTCAATCCAATCGTCCCCGCAAGTCACTTTTGCACCGGCTTCTTCTAACTTAGAAAGTACCGCTTCAAGCGATTTTACATTGGTATCAACAACTTTCACTTTACCGCCAGTGATTGCAGCTGCAACCAAGAAAGTACCTGTTTCAATACGATCAGGCATAACAGGGTAAGTCGTGCCATGCAAAGCCTCTACGCCATCAATGATAATCGTATCTGTGCCATGGCCGGTGATCTTCGCACCCATAGAGATCAGACATTCAGCCAAATCAACCACTTCAGGTTCGCGCGCTGAGTTCTCTAAAATAGTCTGACCATCAGCTAAGGTGGCGGCCATTAATAAATTCTCAGTCCCCGTCACAGTGACCTTATCAAAGAAAATACGCGCTCCCTTTAGACGACCATCAACACTAGCAACAATATCGCCACCCTCAACCGCAATTTTTGCTCCCATAGCTTCCAAGCCACGAAGATGCAAATCTACTGGTCGACTACCAATCGCGCAGCCACCAGGAAGCGAAACAACCGCTCGACCAAAATGACTAACCAATGGGCCTAAAACAAGAATAGATGCACGCATCGTCTTAACAAGATCATATGGTGCTTCGCAGTTATTGAGTGTCGACACATCCAACTGAACACTCATTTTTTCATCGACAACAACACCGCAACCCATAGAGCCAAGCAACTCTAGCATGGTGGTAATATCATGTAAGTGAGGCAAGTTTTTAATCGTGATCAATTCTTTTGTCAACAATGTTGCCGCTAAAATTGGCAATGCTGCATTTTTCGCGCCTGAAGCACGAACCACACCGTTAAGTCGAGTGCCACCAGTAATCAGAAGCTTATCCATATTATTAATCTCTTATAATCGCTTTTATAGCGTATTTTTTTGTTCTGGCGTGTAGGTCTTCATTGTAACAGCGTGAATTGCACCGCTCGCAATGGACTCTTGAAGATGTGAATACACAAGTTGCTGCCTCTTAACTGTAGAAAGGCCTTCAAATTCACTTGTAACCACAACCACTTGAAAATTACAGCCTTCACCCTGTGCAATGACTTCGCAATGAGGGATAGAGGATTCTAAAAGTGCTTTAACTTCACTTGCGTTCACAGTCGCTCCAATGGATATAATTTATTTGGTTACCTTTATTCTACCTTAGTAGAGCCAACTTCTTAATACTTCTAAGTCTATCTCTGAATAAAAACCACTTGTTTTCTAAGATTTTATTCAGGGATAGACAATACACGAAGCTTAAAATGCAAAAAATCCAAATTCATTGAATGAATTTGGATTTTATTGTGCAAAATATGCGCTCAATTATAAAATTAAGACTCTTTAGCTAACGACGCTCTCCAAGCAGAAATAGCAGATTCTATATCATTTCCATTCTGCTCCATCATAACGGCAAATTGCTTACGAAATGTTAAGCCAAAATTAATATTATTAATCACAATGTTGCTCAACAGCCAACTCCCCGATTTAGATTGCTCCATGTAAAAAGTAATATTGAGCATACCACCCGATTCCATTTGAAAATCTACATCTACCTTTGTTTCTTTTCCTCTACCTTGAGGACCCAAAGGTAAAACGTTAATTCGATCTGCATCAAGTTCGAGCAGCGATCTTCCGTAGGTTTTTAGTAAGGTGTCCTTGGTAACATTTGCAAAGCGAGTACGCTGCTCAGGTGACGCCCTTCGATAATACTTCCCCATCACTTTTTTGGAGAAATCATCAAAGTCCACCACATTTGCCAAAATCTTATTCACTCTCGATTCTAGCAAGGAAGGATCTTTAGCCAATAATTCTTTGTCAGCGACAATATCATTGCGAAACGCCTCAACGACGTTGATGACGGCATCTCTTGCCTCATCTGCGTTAGACCATGTTAGGCTAGAGCCAAACAAAGCAAACACACACAAAACACTCGTTAAAATCTTAGACATGTATTATTTCTCCGAGTCGCCGCTATTAAACAAAAACTGACTAATCAAAGTCTCCAATACCAGCGCAGATTGAGTGTCATACATTTCACTGCCATTTTTAAGCACTTCTTCATCAGCACCAATAGAAATACCTAAATATTTTTCACCCAATAGCCCGCTGGTCAACACCGCAATAGAACTATCAGTAGGAATGTTATCAACGTCCGAGTGTATATTCATGGTAACCAACGCCATAAACAATTCTTTATCAAACACGATGGACTCAACACTACCCACTTCAACGCCAGCAATAGACACCTTAGCTCGGCTCGTCAATCCAGCAATATCATCAAATCGTGCCACCACTTGGTACGCATCTTTCTTACTTGAAAAAGCAAGACCACTTACCTGCACCGCTAAATAAACAAGAGCCGCAACACCCAATACAATAAAACATCCGACCAATAACTCTGCGCGCTTACTTCTCATTCTAAAAATCTCCAAACATAGCGGCGGTCAATACAAAATCTAACGCCAAAATAGCCAATGAACCCAAAACCACGGTACGAGTCGTTGCTTTACCAATCCCTTCAGAAGTGGGAACACACTCATAACCTTGATAAACCGCAATCCAAGTAACCACGACGGAAAAACATATCGCTTTAATCACACCATTCATAATATCGGTATCAAAATGCACAGACTGCTGCATCGATGACCAAAAAGCACCATCATAAACTCCCAGCCAGCCAACCGAAACCAACTGCCCACCAAGGATGCCAGAAGCAGAAAAAATCAAACTCAACAGCGGCAAGCAAATAACGCCCGCTATAAATCGTGGTGCAATCACACGCCTTAGCGGATCTACACCCATCATTTCATAGCTGGATAACTGCTCCGTTGCTTTCATCAAACCTATTTCAGCGGTCAAAGAAGACCCCGCTCGGCCAGCAAACAAAAGCGCCGTCACAACTGGCGAGAGTTCACGAAGCAATGATAATGCTAACAGCTGACCAACCGCTTCTTCCGAACCGAATTTAGCCAAAATACTGTAGCCTTGTAGTGACAGCACCATCCCAATAAACGTACCCGAGACGATGATAATCACCAAAGACAAAACACCAACAGAGTAAAGCTGTTTAACCAGTAGATTAATAGATTCACCAAAACGCACCGGCACTCTAAAAATACTTTGAATTAAAAAAATGCCAGCTCGCCCAACCGCTTCAAGCCAATCAAAAAGCCATGCGCCCATGGATATTATTGCTTTCATTGCGCTGCTCCGTCTTTATTAAGCATACTGTTGGCATCTTCCGGATAATGAAAAGGTACAGGCCCATCAGGCTCGCCATTTAAAAACTGTTTAACCTGAGGGTCTTCAGACGCTCGAATCTCCGCAGCGGTTCCTTCAGCAATTACGCGACCACCAGCAAGAATACAAACATGATCCGCTATCGACAAGGACTCTTCCACATCGTGCGAAACCACGACAGAGGTAATATTAGCGGAGTCGTTCAATTCACGAATCAATGATACCAGCACCCCTTTAGAGATAGGATCTTGACCAGTGAAAGGTTCGTCATACATCACTAATTCTGGGTCAAGCGCAATAGCACGAGCTAACGCGACGCGACGCGCCATGCCACCTGATAATTCAGAAGGCATTAAGCCCGCCGCACCACGCAAACCGACACTATGAAGCTTTTGCGCAACGACTTCTCTAATAGCGTAAGCATCTAGCTTTGTGTGCTCCTCTAAAGGGAATGCAATGTTTTCATAAACAGACATGTCACTAAAAAGTGCGCCACTCTGAAAAAGCATCCCCATTTTTTTACGCGCTTTATACAAATCGGAGCGCGATAATCGATGAACATCTTGACCATCTACTAAAATACTCCCTGAATCGGGAGCAAGCTGCGCCGCGATCAACCGCAACAAGGTCGTTTTCCCTGTTCCACTAGGGCCCATTACCGCCGTCACTTTACCGCGAGGAATCGTCAAGGAGACATTTTCGTAAATGACCCTCCCTCCGCGCGTAAAATGAACATCTTGGACTTTTATATACGCATCTAGCACTGACACACCTTTCCATCCATATCAAATATTGCTAGATACTAGCATTGCCCCCCAACAAATAAAATCACTACGCCATAGAATCCAATTTGTTTGTAATATCAAGTCTTGAATTTCATTGCCAAACCTCATTAAATGGGGCTTCTTAAAATTTGTGAGTATCTTAGACGTTATGTTGCTGTTTTCCGCCGCCCTAATCGCAGGGTTAATCTTACTGGTTATCAGTTCTGATAAATTCATCGAACACTCGGCCCTAGTCGCAGAGAAAATGAATGTAAATCCAATGATCATTGGGATTACATTAGTGGCCTTTGGCACATCCGCACCAGAAATGGTGGTTTCTGCCATTGCTGCTCTTGATAACGCGCCAGAAATAGCCGTTGGTAACGTACTTGGCTCAAACATCGCCAACATTGCTCTCGTCTTTGGTATTACCTTATTATTTTCAGCGATTCCAATAGCTCCCGGGCTTTCATCTAAAGAAGTGCCTCTTGTTCTTGTTATTACACTACTCACCGGCTTTCTACTTTTTGATCAAAACCTTGGCGTATGGGATGGCATCATATTAATCGCTGCCTTTATCATTATTTTGACCATTCTGCTTCGCGGCAGTAAAGACTTACAAAGTGAATTAAAAGAAGGCCTACCAGAGGATGACGGCGCGTCCGTTGGTAAATCTCTCATCATTGCTTTAATCGGGTTGGCGATATTAATTGGCAGTTCTAAGCTGCTCGTTTGGGGAGCCGTAGGTATTGCAACCGCTCTTGGCGTTAGTGAATTAGTCATTGGCTTAACTATTGTTGCTATCGGCACCAGCCTGCCAGAGTTGGCAGCGTCCGTCAGCAGTGTTCGAAAAGGTCATCATGATATTGCAATAGGTAACATTTTAGGTTCAAACATATTCAACCTTGCCACAGTACTGCCTTTGCCTGCCCTTATCGCTCCGGGAATGATCGATGAAAGCATTATCAGTAGGGATTACCCTTGGGTTCTTGGCTTAACGGTTACCCTTGCTATTGCTATTTATTTGTTCCAGAAGACAAAAAACAACAAAATCCCTAGATGGTTAGGATTGCCGCTTATCGCTTCTTATGGCATTTACTTGCTAGTAATTAGCACAAGCGGCTCGTTGTAATGCAGATGCTTAAAAAAATTGTCCGTTTTAATAGTTTGCTTTTTATTGGGTCTGCACTAGTGCTGGTAGCCTCTTTATTCTGGTATGGAGCGACTCCGAAGCAAAACCTTGTTGAGGCGAATTCACTAAGCAGCTCTCCAGACTATTTTATCACCCAAGTTAAAGTGAAAGAATTCGATATCAATGGCGTGCTGATTGAGACACTTAATGCACAACAAACACTTCACTACATAACAAAATCTAAAACATTACTAGAGTTTCCCAGCGTCGAACGCCACTCAATATCAGGCAGCTGGAGTGCAAAAGCAGATAAGGGGGTTATTGATGACGGAAGTAATGATATTCTATTAACAAACAACGCTAGAGCAACTAAAAAATATCTTCAGTCAGAAGACATAAAGCTTACTGCAGACAGCGTACATTACTTAGATAAAGATCAATCTTTAACGAGCCAAGGAAACGCGACACTTATCTCCGTACAAGGGGAAACTTCTGCTAACACGATCACAACTTATATAAATTCAGAAGAAGTCTTTATGACGGGATCTGTACGAGGAAAATATGAAACAATTCATTAACTTCAGTATATTGTTCATCTCAACCAGTATTTGCCAATATGCGTATGCACTCCCTGATGACACAAAGCAGCCATTAGAAATTCAAGCCGACGAAGCTTCATTTGACCAAAACTCTGGTGAAGCCATCTACAAAGGCAATGTTTTCGTCAAACAAGGCTCTATTGAAATCCAAGCGCAGTACCTTAAAGTTTCAACAGACGCGAAAACTCGAAAATTTAGCAACTTAGAAGCGACAGGACAACCAGCCAAGTTTAGTCAACAAATTGACTGGAGCGGCAACATTGTCATTAGCAAAGGCAATGAAATTCATTATTCAACCATTGAGTCCAAGCTAGAAATCACTGGTAACGGCTACTTAAGCCGAATGAAAAACTCTATAACTGCCGATTACATTCTTTATATGATTAACGATGGAACATTCAGTGCAGAGAAAAAAGATTCAGGACGAGTATCCATGACATTACAACCACAAGTACCTGAGGAAAAAAAATAAATGGCCCTACTTGAAGCGAAACATTTAGCAAAAAGTTACAAAAAACGCCAAGTAGTGAAGGATGTTTCTATTGCTGTCGAATCAGGTCAAGCCGTTGGCCTACTTGGTCCAAACGGGGCTGGCAAAACCACCTGTTTTTATATGATAGTTGGCATGGTAGCAAATGACGCTGGCGGCATATTTATCGATGGCGTAGACATCACTCAGGACGCCATGCACACTCGCGCCCAAAAAGGTATTGGCTACCTTCCTCAGGAAGCCTCTATTTTTCGAAAAATGTCCGTCGAAGACAACATCACGGCTATTTTAGAAACTCGTAAAGAGCTAACAAAAAGCCAACGAAAAGACAGACTCGAAGACTTATTAGAAGAGTTTCACATTACCCACATTCGTGAAAACTTAGGAATGGCGCTATCAGGTGGAGAAAGGCGACGTGTTGAAATAGCAAGGGCTCTGGCCATGAACCCTAAGTTTATCCTACTGGATGAACCTTTCGCAGGCGTCGACCCTATTTCTGTCGGCGACATCAAACTCATCATTAAGCACCTTCAAGAAAGTGGAATCGGCGTCCTAATTACCGATCACAATGTTAGAGAGACTCTAGACATTTGTGATAAGGCTTACATTGTTGGCAATGGTTATATTATTGCTTCTGGCGATGCCAGTACCGTCATCAACAATGAACAAGTAAAAAAGGTCTATCTAGGCGACGACTTCCGTCTGTAACCCCTTATCATTGCTGTAGAAAGGGAGTAGTATGCATAACTCGTTCCAATTCATTCAAATAAAAAGAGTTGCTCTATGAAGCAGTCTTTGCAACTAAAACTCGGCCAACAGCTGACCATGACACCACAGCTACAACAAGCCATTCGCTTGTTGCAGCTTTCCACGTTGGACCTGAAGCAAGAAATTCATGAATTTCTTGAATCTAACCCTCTTCTTGAGCTTGATGACGACGAACAGGTTCAAAACGATCAACCTGCAAGTATTGAGTCAAAAAGCGCCCCTGAGGCGACCGTTGATAGCAATAATGAAGAAGCGCGTGTTGAATCAGAGTGGACAGAAAGCATTCCTGAAGAACTGTCTATTGACAGCAACTGGGATGACACATACCAAAACTCTGCGGCCGTGAGCGATCATAATAGCTATGAAGGTGAAAGCGACTTCGAAAGCCGCAACGCCCCAGCAGAAAGTATACAAGACCATCTAATCTGGCAATTAAATCTAACCCATATTTCTGACCGAGACATTGAAATTGCTTACGCTATTATCGAATGCGTTCAAACCGATGGCTATCTAAGTATTTCAACTCAAGACATTTGGGAGTCCCTTTGTGTTGAATTAGAAGATTTAGACATGGAAGAAGTCATCGCAGTACAGCATAGACTGCAACGTTTTGACCCAGTTGGCGTCTGCTCCATTGATTTGCGGGACTGCTTGCTTGTTCAACTAGAGGCATTTCAAAATCACCCTCTTTATAAAAGCACATACAATCTCATTGACCATTATCTACCATTACTAGGCAATCGAGATTTTGCACAATTAAGCCGAAAAACAAAACTAAAAGACGAAGCCCTAAAAGAAGTTGTTAATTTAATACAACAACTTAACCCGCGTCCGGGCTCAGTGATCGATGCTGATGATACAGATTATGTCATTCCTGATGTATCCGTAAAAAAACACAATGGCATATGGCAAGTTGAGCTAAATAATGATGCCCTCCCGCCTATCAAAATAAACGAAACCTATTCCGCCATGGCGAGTACGGCTGCCACGACTGCAGCAGATGTAAGCTACATTAAAACGTCTCTTCAGGAAGCCAAATGGTTTATGAAAAGCTTACAAAGTCGCAACGAAACACTCTTAAAAGTGGCCAGCTGCATTGTAAGTCGACAAATTGATTTCTTTGAATTAGGTGAAGAAGCCATGAAACCGATGGTTCTTCATGATGTTGCCGAAGAAGTTGGCATGCATGAATCAACCATTTCTAGAGTAACAACACAAAAATACATGCACACACCAAAAGGTATTTTTGAACTGAAGTACTTTTTCTCCAGTCATGTAAATACAGCGTCAGGTGGAGAATGTTCTTCTACTGCAATACGAGCTATGATTAAGAAACTTGTGGCTGATGAGCCAGCAAAAAAACCACTGAGTGATAACAAGTTAGCCACTGTTTTGGCTGACCAAGGCATACAGGTTGCTAGACGAACTGTTGCCAAATATCGAGAGGCGATGAATATCCCTCCTTCCAATGAACGAAAACGACTGATCTGAACGGAAACCATTTCATCATGTCCTTGAAATCATTATTAAAAGCTGAGCTCGTTTTGGCGAAGCAAGATATTGTTAGTAAAAAACGAGTTTTAGAAAGTATCGCCGACATTGCATCCAATCGGCTGCATTGCAATAACGAGGCCGTTTATGACGCCCTATTAGGACGAGAAAAGCTTGGAAGTACAGGCATAGGCAATGGCATAGCGATACCTCATTGCCGCCTAGAGTCTGCAAACCATACCGCCATTGTCGTGATGTCATTACAAGCTCCGATAGATTTTGACTCGATTGATAAGAGAGCCGTTGATCTTATATTCGCCTTAATCGTTCCGCCTAATGAATGCGATCAACATCTTGCAACATTGGCCCAAATCGCAGAATTAGCTCAATCGCCTGAAGCGCTCGACAAGCTACGAACCGCTCAAACCAACGAAGATCTATTTAATATTTTTGACTCATTAATATAGGAAGTAAAGCATGCAGGAAGAGTCCATCACCATCATAAATAAACTTGGCTTGCATGCTCGCGCTGCTGGCAAATTAGTGGAAACAACGTCACGCTTTTCTTGTGATATCACCATAGAAAAAGACAGTCGTAATGTAGACGGCAAAAGTATTATGGCAATGATGATGCTTGCCGCTGGAAAAGGAACGAACATTCGAATCAAAACCAATGGAGAAGATGAAAAAGAGGCAATCAAAGCCGTTGTTGAATTAATTAACAATCGTTTTGGTGAAGACGAGTAACCCGACAATGTCAATGTCAGAGAAAACCACTCTCAATCACCTTAAAACGGTCACCGAATCCCTTGAATCCGGCGCCACAATGCAAACCCGTTATTTACTTAATGGGGCATTGCCAGCGCAAGACGTTGCCAGACTATTAGAGTCCTCACCCCCCAAAGAGCGTAAATTGCTCTGGGAGCTAATCGAAGCAAAGAATGAAGGCGAGGTTCTACAATACCTCAGCGAAGATATTGGCGTTCAATTCATGAAGAATATGGATACAGAGCGACTTATCGCCGTATCCGAACATTTCGAAAGTGATGACTTAGCCGATTTATTACAACACTTACCAGAAAAAGTCGTAACAGAAGTTCTAGCTTCCATGAGCTCGCAAGACAGAATGCGAGTGGAAGCATTATTAAGCTATTCGGAAGATTCCGCCGGTGGTTTGATGAATACGGACACAATCACCATCCGTCCGAACATCACTGTCGACATTGTTTTTCGTTATTTACGCAGACATTCAAAACTACCAGACATGACAGACAGCTTACTGGTTGTCAGCCGCTCAGACCGACTGTTAGGAACACTTCCTCTTACCAAGCTTTTAGTTTCAGACATCAACGACACCGTTCGTGACATCATGGAAACTGAATTTACCGTTATTCACGCCGAAACACCTGCCAGCGAAGTCGCTCAGCTCTTTGAAAAAATGGACCTTGTGTCTGCACCTGTCATTGATGGCACGACTAAGAAACTGCTTGGTCGTATCACCATCGATGACGTGGTAGATGTTATCCGAGATGAAGCAGAACACTCCATGCTGAGCATGGCAGGCCTTGATGATGATGAAGACACCTTCTCCCCCATTATGCAGACGACAAAAAGACGCGCCGTTTGGCTTGGGATCAACCTCATCACCGCGTTTATTGCCTCATACGTCATAGGCCTCTTTCAGAACACATTAGACCAAGTCGTGGCATTAGCCATACTCATGCCGATTGTCGCCAGTATGGGGGGGATTGCCGGATCTCAGGTATTAACACTTGTCATACGCGGTATCGCACTAAATCAAATAGGCTCCGCAAACACCCGATGGCTCTTGAACAGGGAGATTATAGTTGGACTCCTTAATGGCATCCTTTGGGCGACCGTCATTGCTGCATTAACCGCGCTTTGGTTTGACAACATTAAAATTGCCTATATTATTGCGAGCGCAACCATAATTAACCTGCTATTTGCCGCTACCACTGGTACACTTCTGCCAATTATGCTGAAAAGATTCGGAATTGACCCGGCTCTTGCTGGCAGTGTTATTTTGACCACCGTGACCGATGTGGTTGGGTTTCTTTCCTTCCTCGGTCTCGCTACCATTTTTCTAATATAGGTTCCCATGACAGACTTTGATCAACTTGAAAATGACGACGAACTCCCTAAAAGCAAATCCCAAGTCAAACGCGAAATGGATGCCTTGCAGGAAGTTGGTAAAAAGCTATTAAGCCTGAGCAAAAATCAGCTTAAAAAAATTGAAATGTCTGACACATTAAAAAATGCCATTGAAGAGTCTGGACGCATAAAGCAAAATGAAGCGAAAAGAAGGCACTTACAATACATCGGCCGAGTAATGCGTACAGAAGATCACGAAACGATAGCACAACGTGTCGCTTTACTTGATACAACATCAGCAGCCTATAACAAACTATTTCATCAACTAGAAATAAAACGCGATGCGCTCATTGGCGAGAACAGTAAAGAAGTCTTGTCTCAATATTTAGATGACAACCCTAATCTGGAAGAGATTCAGTTACTTAGGCAGCTCATTCGACTTTCCCAAAAAGAAGCATCACAAGATAGCAACACGTCTAATCGTAAAAAGCTCTTCCGCCTTTTACGCGAAGTTGAGGAAAAGCGTCTTGGTTTAAAAGACTAATGCGAAACCGCATTAAGTAACATATCTCTTCCTAAAATGCGTCGACTATTATTGTTAAGCCAGTATGAAGTTCATACTGACTTTTTCGTCTGCAACTAATTTTATTCTAACCCTTTTTATTACACGCCTATAACACCAGAAAAAAAGAGAAGACGGAAAGCCAGGGAACATCGTCACCCTACGTTGTCTCATTAAGTGATTTTGTCGATGGACCCACTGCCTTTCATTTCTGGTGGGAGGGTGTTGTTTAGGTTGGCCTTTGATAAGAAATAATTAAGGCAGCAACCCTGAATGGACTGCTGCCTTATAGATCATTCTCGAGCTTTGAAGAATGTCAGAATGGAGTCGATTGGCATCCAAAGCGTGGAGGTGTGCTCTTCTTTCTGGAGGAAGATAAGTCGCGATGTTGATAAAATTCAACGACCGTATCATCTTCATCTTTGATGTCTACCAATAGACCAATAACCCCCCATGTTCTCGTTTATTTGTCTGTCATTAACCGCATAATGTGTTTTGCCCCTTCCCCCTGTAAAATAGAATAGTGATCTGCAGTAATGCCGTGATACTGGATTTGACCAAGATATGGCTGCCAACTGGCTTTAACTCTTTCATCATCTATATGCTGGGTTGCTATACAAAGTAACGTGTTAGCGGCAACCTTCCCTTGGGGCTGAAACGCACTAATCGCTGCCGCATTTTTTCGACATGCCGTTATGACCCGCTCAATGTACCATTGCGCCTGACTTCTCTCCTCCTGCTGAGATTGTCGTTTTGATAGTGGATAGAGGGTGTTAGCCACCTCTTCAGGCGAACTTTTAGGGTTAAGCTTTCCCTTCAAACGTGGGTATTGTTGAATGATTTCATCAATAAACACTTTATTATCCAAAACTGGCCCTGAGTTCTGAACGCCGCTCAGTGTAGGCGGATCAATCATGACTAAAGGCACTGATTGCCCCAGTTTTTCCAGCATGCGCGTCATTTGCCACGCGATAAATGCGCCAAAAGACCAACCAATAATACGCACAGGTTGATAGGATTGAATGAGATCGACATAGTGCTCCGCCATCGCTTCAACTGTCATCATCTGCGCTTGTGGTGTATTCGGTGACAGCAAGGGGTCTCTAATACCATAAATGGCTCTGCCATCAGGCATCACATCAATCCATTCCCTATAACCCATAAGATCTCCGCCAATGGGATGGATCACAATATCACAGCCTAGTGAACCATCTCCTTCTTTCAGGCATGTGATAATCCCCTCCTCCAAATGGCTTATCACATTCGCCTCACTTGATGTACTAAGTACCTCTTCGATACGGCGAATGGTCACATTTTGGGTGAGATCCGCGAGTCTCACTTTATTCGGAAATAGGACATTAATACCATCGAATAAATCCAACAGTGTTAGCGAATCCCCCCCCAAGTCGTAAAAACATTCGTCTTCATCAACCTCGTCAAATCCCAAAATATCGGTAAAAAGAGAGCTAAGATAGACAGAAGTCGACATGTCTTTTGAGTGGTTCTTCAGACTATCGGCAACGTTAGAATTGCCTGCATGCAGAGTCGAGAAAAAGCGCTTTGCATTTTGATGCGCCAGAGGTGATATCAAATACTGAGCATCACCACCGTTCACAAGAGTATCTAATAATGCAACACCTTGAGCAGGTGAAATCGAAAAGTCGATCTCCTTAACGTGTTCGGCCATTCCTGTACCTCGCCAGGTTGGCCAATTAATACTGATAAATTGAGGACCATCTATACGCTGATTTTGCATCTTGGCGTATAAATCTAAAAAGTGATTGGCAGCACAATAATCTGTCTGTCCCGCAACCCCATGCACCGCCGACATTGAAGAACAATAAGCGATAAATTCGGGTTCCAATATCAATAGTTCCGAATCAATATTAATGGCTCCGAGAATCTTAGCGGCCATATTAGCCGTTGCCGCTCCAGGCTCCATCAATCGTATCATTCCTCCTCCCGCCGACCCTGCTGCGTGGATAATACCTGTTACCTTACCAAACTGACCCAATACTTGGTTGGCCACATGCACCATATCTTCGCGTTTTGACACATCGCAGCGTAATTGCTGTATTGATTTTCCGGGATGAAGAATGGTCTCTGTAGCCGTTCGTGAAAGTAAAATCACGCGGGCGTCTCTAGTTGCCTGCAAATGCTCAGCAATAATTTGACCTATCCCCCCCGTTCCACCCGTAATTAAGTAAACGCCATCACTAATAAATTTTTTCGAAGGTGACAAATATTGAGGTAGCGTTTGATATTCTTTGCGCCAAACGTACCGACCTCTTACAGCAAAATGGTACGCGTCATCCGCCGGATTCTGCTCAAGTCCTTCAATAGCGTACAGTAAATGCTCAGAAGATAGCGCTGGCAGTATATCCAATACCCTATACTCAATGCGCTCAAGCTCTAATGGGATAGTTTGTGCCAACCCTAGTAACAAACCTATATTGGGATTAAGGGTTTCTTCACCCAATACATTGGCACTACCAGAAACGACGTTAATCAAGAATAAAGGTTGCCGTTGTGGTCGCTGTTCCCAAACCTGTAGCAGAGTAACAATGGATAACAAAACCTCGCCAGATCCCATATGCATTGGATTTCCCTCTGGATCTTGGTCACCAAATGTCATATTCACTATCGTCAGAGGCTGGCTAAATAAAGACAGAACTGGCAACCGCTCAATAGCCGATGAAATACCATCGATGTATTGAACCTGATGCCCATTAGCTCGCAAACCACTTGTTACACTTTTACCCCGTTCGTGAATATCATCTATCACTAAGTACTGTTTTTGGTTAACGGAATGCCTCTGAACGCTATAAGCCCTAACCCACTGCTCCTGCATCAACCACTGTGATTCCGGAAGCGGATCAAAAGACGCTTGCTCTGGTAACACGTCAACACTACCGAGCTCACTCTGATCACAGTGCCATTTACTAAGGTACGTTTGGCAGTTAAAGGAAAAACTGGCTGCATCCCAAGCAGGTGCCTCACTAGCGGGTCTATAATCTTCTGGCATTGAACTCAATATGGCATGTGCATTGGTTCCACCCATACCGAAACTGCTCACGCCGGCGAATCTATTCGCCCCTCTCCACGGCCTGCTGGTACTATTGAGGTAAAACCTTGACGCACTGAAATCTATATTGGTATTGGGAGTATCAGCCCATAAGGTAGGAGGAAGAACTGAGTGATACAAAGAAAGCGCCGTGCGGATAAACCCTGTTACGCCTGCCGCCGACCCTAAGTGCCCCATCTGACTTTTGACCGATCCCAACGCGCAAGTTCCTGAAGTTTGTTGCTGGTTGCTATTTTCCGCAAATGCATCGCTTAGCGCTTTCATTTCGATAGGGTCACCCAACTCTGTGCCAGTACCGTGTGCCTCTACGTATGAAATCTGCTCACTGGTCACGCCCGCATTACGCTGCGCTTGCAGCAATACATTTATTTGCCCTTGCACTGAAGGGGCGTAATAGCTCACTTTATCATTGCCATCATTATTAATGGCACTCCCTTTGATGACGGCATAAATGCGATCGCCATCCGCTTTCGCCCTAGTGAGTAGCTTTAACACGACGATACCCACACCATTGGCAGGTACCGTTCCACTTGCACCTTGGCTAAACGGTTTACAATGACCGTCACGAGAAAGGATCATTCCTTGACGATAATGATAGCCTTCAAGCAGCGCCATATCTGCATTGGTTCCCCCTGCAAGACACACCTCACTGTCACCACTTCGTAGTTGTTGACAAGCTTGGTGAATCGCAACGAGTGAACTCGAACACGCTGATTGTACTGTGATGGCCGGGCCTTTTAAATTTAAGTGATACGCTAGTCGAGTCGCTAGGTGGTCCTTCTCATTAAGTAGGGAAAGCTGGTAACGATCCGGTGAATCACCTTCGGTGGAGCGTTCAATAATGCGCTGCTGATAACTGTTGTCACTGGCACACATCACCACGCCTATCTTGTGGTTAGACGAGTCTGGTGAAATACCGGCATTTTCAAGTGCATGCACCGCACTCATTAATCCGTGCCGATGTTGAGGGTCCATTAATTTAGCTTCTTGATCAGACAAGCCAAAATAACCGGGGTCAAAATCAGCCAACCCACTCATACTCGATATAACGCCCATCCAGTTATCATCTTGATGAGCTGAGGAGTCAAACGTTTCAATGCATTCCTTACCCGACTTAATGGCCTGCCAAAACTCCGCCAAATTATCAGCACCAGGCAGGCGCACCGCCATACCAATCACCGCTACCTCATCTTGATAAGTCGATTGCATTGGCGCTTTATGATGCACCGGCTGGCTTTCTTCCAACTGTCGATTCGGGTAAAGATTTTTTTGTAGGTGCTGGGCAAGAGTTGAAATAGATGGGTAATTAAAAAGATCCACCAAAGCAAGCACTTGGCCGTCGGGCATAAGGCGATTGTCTTTGACGAGCTGACCGTGCACTTTCATCAATAATAGGGAGTTTGCGCCAGCTTCAAAAAAACTTTTTTCCAAGTCAATCGAATAACCGAGTACGGAGGTAAACGCGGTATTAATGATGGTAGAAATCATGTCAACATTGAATATATCAACGGCTAAGTTATCTCTTGTTTTACGGATCGCCTTCGATGGTGTCGAAAAATCGGGAGACGGAAATGCTGCTCGATCAATTTTACCATTGTTTGTTATTGGGAAGGCTTCGACACAAATGCATAAAGCCGGCACCATGTAAGCAGGTAATGCCGCCTTGGCCATTTCAGACAGTTCTAAGGGCAGCTGTTCATTCCCTTGTTTAGATTTAACATAAGCAATTAACAGTTGTTCGCCATGCGATGCGGTATGTGTTGTAACAATGCATTGTTCCACATTTTTATGCTGGCAAAGACAATTTTCGATTTCACCTAATTCGATCCGAAGCCCATTAATCTTAACTTGAAAATCTTTGCGGCCGATAAGCTCAACCACACCCTCTGGCAACCACTTAGCTAAGTCACCACTTTGGTACATTCGCTCACCATTAATTGCAAATGGATCGACCGAGTATCTTTCATTGGTTAACGTAAGGTTATTGAGATAACCTCTGGTCACATTTTCCCCCGCGATGTACAGTTCACCAACGATACCAATAGGCACCATGTTTTTGTGTTCGTCCAAAATGTAAAGTCGGTTATTGTCGAGGGGCTTACCGATATGGATTCGATCAGTATCTAATTTAATTTCAGCACCAGAGCAATAAACGGTGGCTTCTGAAGGTCCGTATAAATTAAAAAGCCTCGCATCATTGTCACCACCAAGCAGTAAATCTCGTAATTGATTCGTTAAATGGTCGCCTCCGGTGATCATTCTTAAACGGTCAGTGGGTTGCCAACCAAAATCCATTAGCATCCGCCAAGTCGCTGGCGTAGCTTGCATGATAGAAATGTCTAAATGTTTTTGGCACGCAGCAAGTTTGGCAGGAGTATGTACCTCGTCCCAATCTAAAATGGCAACTTTCGCCCCGCAAATAAGAGGGAGATAAATTTCCGTGACATGAATATCAAAACTCAAAGAGGTAATTGATGGAATGGTATCTTGTGCCGAAAAACCCAACATATCCTTTAATGAAAACAAAAGGTTACTGATATTTCTGTGTTCGATCATTACCCCTTTGGGTTGACCTGTGGTCCCGGACGTGAAGATAACAAAGGCGAGATTCTTTGGACCGAAAGACTGTGGTCTAATTGGATCCTGAATCGGTTGTGAACCTATCGACTCCCATAATAAATCATCTAATAATAAGACATCATTAACGCCGTCACCCAAGCCCTCCTTAATGGCTCCACAAGCTAACAGGATATCCGCTCCGCTCTCTTGGATTATATTTTTTAACCTGTTAACTGGGTTGCGCGAATCCAATGGTAAGTAAGCGGCTCCAACTTTTAATATAGCGAGAACCCCGAGCACTGTATTCAATGACCAAGCACCTACTAGACCAACAATATCACCTGGACCTGCGCCTAAATCGATTAGTTTATGGGCTAATTTATTAGCGCGAATATTAAGTTCTTGGTAAGTAAGGTGATGCCGACGATTATCACCTTCAAGCCATACACAAGCTATTTCGGCTGGCGTACGCTGAACCTGAGCTTCAAAAAGGTCAGGGAAAGTAAGCTCCTTCGGGTAATCAACCTGAGTATCATTCCAACGCTTTATTTTCGCCTGTACGTCATCTGACACTAAAGCAATACGGCTAATATCTTTGTGTGGAGCTGCCAATACGTCATCGATAATGTCGTGAACGCTATCATTGGCTAATAAACCTGCATGAAGATGACTCTCTTCGGCCGAATGCGTTAACTGGCCTAGATGCGTTGAAAACTCATCCGTAAACGAAAGCAAATAGGATTGAAATTTGGATAAAATCCAATCCGCCACTTCGCTGTTGAGCAAAGACGTATTGTATTCCAAACAAAGGCCAGCCGAGCCGTTGTTCTCGGTAATAAACAAAGTCATTGGAAATTTGGCCTCACCGTTAAATCCGGTTTCAGCCTGAATGTTTGTCAATGGAAACTGAAGGTGACTTAGATCTGTGTTTTCGAGCACCATCATACAGTCAAACAATGGATTCATTGACGTTCGTCGCGGTAACATTGAAACAATATCTTCAAAATCAATATCTTGATTCTTCTGTGTTTCGACTACATGTCGGTGAACGGCCTGGATATAGTGATCGACCGTCATCATGGGATTGATATCCGTATGAAAAACACTGGTGTTGACGAACATTCCTATTAGCTGTTCATAATCACCTGCCCCTCTATTTGCGATGGGCGAACCGACAGAAATAACATCACGCTTAAAATATTGGCTTAATGCCAAACTATAGGCAGCAAGGGTATAACTGAAGAGGGTAACACTTTCATGCTTAACCGTTTCTTTTATGGTTTGCCATTGCGCAGAGTCAATGTGTGATGTTGCAATCGCACCTAATTGCGCCGACGCGCCGGTTTGCGCAAATAACGGTGCATTATCCGCTACATTATCAATTCTATGTTGCCAGTACTTATGCTGAACAAGAAGCTCATTTGACTGTCTGTATTCACGTGAAAAGGCGCAAAAATCATCATAAGTATTACGCAATTCAGGCAGGACTAATGGCTCACCCGTCACTTGCGCCAAATACAATTGGCTTAACTCTTCAAGCAACACATTCAGACTCCAACCATCAATAATAAGGTGATGAAAGGACATGGCGAGGATTTGTGTATCTTCTCCCTGAATACTAAATAGGCGAAGATTAGCTAATACCCCCTTTTCAATATCAAATACTTGGCAGGAAAACCTATTTAACGCTACCAAGAGATCTGTTCTCTTTATCTGTTGCTGGTTTATCTTAACTAGCCCTGCGTTCATCTCACGAGTAACGGCGAATATCTCTCCATTTTCCAATTCAAAACAACTTCTGAGGGTAGCGTGCCGCTCAACCAGATGACGCCATGCTTCTTGAAGAGCACCATATTCCAGCGGTTTGTCTAAGTAAAAAAAATACGGTGCGCTATACGCGCTAGACAAAGGATTCAAATAGTACAAAAAAGCCAACCTTTGCTGCTCTGCCGACGCTAAATATTTTGCAGGCGTAACTTTTGCTAACTCAGTGAGCTGATGGCTAATCTTTGGTTTCTTTTCAAGTATCGCAAATAACTCCAGCAAAGAAATAGGCTGCAAGATTTCACCGACAGTAACACCGATTGAAAGTCGATTTTTCAGAGCAGAAGCGAGTCTCATGGCTCTTAATGAATCGCCACCAGATTCGATAAAGGTTAGATCTAAAGCCGGCAGTGAGGAAATCCCCAATATCGTTGCGCATTGATTAGCAATGGCTAATCCTCTATCAGGCGCGCATTGCAGGATTAATCTTTCTTTTTCTACCAAGCTCATGGTCGCGGATAACAGCTCTTCAGACTGCATCACGCTCAATGCTTTTCTGTCTAGTTTACCGTTTGCGTTTAAGGGGATATGAGTAACAGAAAAAAAGCGGTGTGGCGTCATATAATCAGGTAATTGTGAACGCACATGGCCACGTATTTCGGACTGGGTTAACACAACATCAGAAACCAAATAGGCATGTAAATCCGCACTGTTATTTTCTTGGACAACCGCCAATGTTACCGCTTGAGTCACCTTAGGGTGAGAAAGTAATTGATTGTCTATTTCGGAAGTTTCGATCCGGTGACCACGAATTTTTACTTGTTGGTCGGCGCGACCTAAATACTCGATCTGCTTATTCCCATTAATAAGCGCTAAATCCCCTGTGCGATACCAGCGTTTTGATGGATCTAACCAAGACAAGTGAACAAATTTCTCACTGGTAAGCTTAGCATCCTTGTTATAGCCTTGAGCAAGCCCCTCTCCGGAAATATATATTTCACCTTGCTCCTCCATTTCCGCCAATCTATCCTGACCAACAACAACGATAACTTGAGTACGCTTAATACTTTGACCAATGGGTACTCTGCCAACTTTTATATAATGATCGACCAACGCACTGTCTAGTGGGTAACACGTACTAAATGTAGTGCACTCTGTTGGACCATAACCGTTATACAGCTGAGAAGTTAACTGACCACCAATACGTTGGCATGCTTGATAATATACTTTAGCGGATAGTGGCGTGAACGCCTCCCCCCCTACTACTACATGTTTGATCTTGGTGACTTGCTGTACTTTTACTTCCACCAAAAGGTTAAATAGTGACGCGGTGATGAAAGCCACGTCCAAATCGCTGTTTTCAATTTTTTCGGCAAGCCGATCCGTATCGGTCAGTTCTGCCTGACTAAACACCACCAACGTGGCGCCATTTAACAGTGATCCCCAAACCTCAAAGGTCAACGCATCAAAAGTAGGATTGGCGAAGTTGGCCATCCGATCCCCTGCCGAAAGGGGCACATAAGTTGGCTGGCAAGCTACATTTAAAACCCCGCGCTGTTCAACTAAAACACCTTTGGGTTCCCCGGTAGACCCCGAGGTAAAAAAGATACAAGCAAGTGGATTGGTTTGTTTAAGAAGGCGCACATCAGCCCCCAGCTCGACAGACTCAATTAAGCTTTCTGCCTGAAAAGCACGGATATTTTCCTGATGATAATCGTCAACGTTATTCGCTCCCGTAACGATACACTTAGCATCCGATAACGACAGAACGCGTCGACGCCGGATAAGGGGCGCGGTGGGATCAAGAGGCACATAACAGGCGCCACACTTAAGAATCGCCACCAAGGTAGCCGTCAACAATAGTGATCGAGGCAGACTAACCGCTACCTGACCACCACCGATAACCCCATGATTAATAAGGTTAAACGCGATGTTATCCGACAGTTTATCCAACGATTGATAGCTGGTTAGTTGCTCACCCTCCTCAACGGCGATGTACTCTCCATATTGCTGTACGATATGGCGAAATTGCTCGACAATAGAGACTTCAGCCCCTTCTTCTAACAGTTTGTCAAAATTTCTGATGTCTTCCATTATATTATCTACTCATCAAGTCTAAACGATTAAAACGACACTCGCTGTCACAGCTTAATTACACAGTTCCCGCTGTATAAACTGAGCAACCGATAAGATACTGGGCGCCTCCAACATGGTTGAGTGATCGGCGTCTACGTACTCAACCAGAAACTCACCACACGCCTTATTCTCCCAATAACCCTTCATTACCTTCAGGTAGTCTGCGGGTTTATCTTGGGTCGCTATAATCACCGCTGTTTTGGCCTTGGTATTAGCCAGCGTCATCGTTTTCATCGTATTGAGATGATGATTGTATATTCGGAAATACCGATCAATTTGTTGGTCGTCGATGCCAGGATACATTCCGTTGTAGGTCACCAATTTTTCTCTAAACACATCACTACTGACGGGTTTAATTTTGTCCCGGATACTCTGATCATCGCTTCCTTCTGTGTCCAACAACAGCGCCATCGAATCGATACCACGCGCTTGCAGTATTCTTGCCATCTCATAGCTGACATACCCTCCATAGGAACAACCCACAATGGTATGTGATGTGGTCAAAAGGTGTTCTATAAGCGAGATATAGTGGTTGGCCATTGCCTGCACGTCTTCTAGGAACGGCTGGTCAGAATCGACGCCTTGAGCCTGAATACCATACACGCCAAAGTGACTAGGCAGCTCTTTCGCCAAGGCAAGATAGGCAAAAGCAGTCCCACCACCGGGATGAATGCAAATGACATTATGAACGCCATCACCTCGTCGAAACTGGATAAGATCTTGGCTGGGATTCACTGTCGATTTAGTCGTCGTTGCATCGGAGCGTATCAGCCAAGCTAATGCTTCGATGCTGGGGTTTTTAAGCAACTCTGATACCGGTATTTGTACTGAAAGTTGTTTCTCTATTTCATGGACTACTTTAATCGCCGAAATCGACGAGCCGCCAATTTCAAAGAAATTATCTCGAATGCCAATCTTCTTTTTCAACAAAATATCATGCCAAATTTGATACACTAGCATCTCAATATTATCTCGCGGGCTAGCGGTATTTACCTGTTTTGGCACTTGATTTTTCAATGCGGCTTCGTGCAATGCAGCATGATCAAGCTGGCCGCTAGCCGTCAGTGGTAACACCTCGAGCATGACATACTCATCGGGAGTCACAACACTTGATAGATCACGAGATAACATACCTTTTAATGACCCCCTTAGTTCATCGATTTCTGCCCGCGATAATTTTCCGCCTTGCTCAGGCACTTTTCCTACGATAAACACCACTAGCTGCTTTTCCCCTTCCCGCGCTACCATTTCCACGGCAACTTGCTCTACTTTGGGATGTGAAAGAACCCGTTTTCGGATAGCAGATAAGTCAATACTAACTCCTCCAATAGAGACTGAATCACCCATTCTACCAACCAGCACAAGATCGCCAGTTTTCATATATCTAACCAAATCGCCGGTACGATACAGTTTTTCGTCCGAGTTCTGATTAAAAGGATTCTCTATGAATGCTTCCGCAGATAAATCAGGTCGATTAAGGTATCCCATTGCGAGCCCGTCACCTCCCAAATAAAGTTCGCCAACTTGACCGAAAGGAACCAATTTATTGTCAGGTGAAAGTACATAAGCACTGGTATTAGTGATAGGTCTACCTATTGGGTAATATGACGCTAATTCAGTGATTTCAAAGCTGGTGCTGAATACTGTATTTTCCGTCGGCCCGTAAACGTACAATAAGTGGTTTGGTTTTCCTTGAGTCAATAGGCTGTCTAGCTTAGCAGAATCGATTTCTTCTCCTCTAAAGAGCAGGGTATCCAGAGCAGCGAAAACATCGGGATTAAGCGCTAACAATTGGTTAACCTGCGCCGTCGGCATAAACATGACATCGATGGCGTGCTGTTCAATACTATGGGATAAAGCAGCGCTGTTTTTCATTACACTGTCTGACAAAATGGCCAGCTTCGCACCGTTAAGCAGCGCCCCCCATATTTCAAACGTAGATGCATCAAGTGAAAGATCACTGATCTGCGCGATCACTTGGTCTTGACTAAGCTTTACATAATGACTGTTTTTGACTAAGCCTAGGATTGCTCGATGCGCAACCATAACCCCCTTAGGTTTATACGTGGCGTCAGAGGTAAACATGACGCATGCAGGTTGCATTTTAATATCACAAGACTGATCGGCTATATTCTCGCTCGACAATGTGCAAGGCACTTGCTTTATGTCCACTAACTGTACTGGATAGCACTCACCTATATCAGCATCATCACTCAGTAAATGTGTCATCTGACAGGTTTCCATCATATAACTCAACCGGCTTAGAGGAGATTTAGAATCCATGGGGACATAAGTGGCACCTAACTTAAGAATGGCCAGCATACTCACTATCATGCTCGAAGAACGTTCGCTAACTATGCCGACATACTGATTCGCTTTTACCCCCTGCAACACCAGATAACGCGCCAATTGATTGGCCTTGATATTGACGTCGTCATACGTTAATTCTGCCTGTTCATCAATTAAGGCCACACTGTCTGGGGTATGTTTAACATAATGTTCAAACCATTGATGAATTCCCATCCCCTCTACTTGGTCGTAGGTGCCATTCAATTCATTTATTTGAAAGTTCTGCTCTGCATTAGAGAGCAAGGGAACCTCTTGGACACAAGAATGTGGGGTAGCTACCATTCCTAACAAGATGTTCTTAATATGCTTTTGCAGCTCACTCAGTTGCCAGTCAGCTAAAAGACCAGGTTGAGATAACAGCTTAATTTCCAACACATCACTTTTAGCGGCGATAACCGTTAGCGCATAGTTAGTTTGTTCATTAGACGCAAGCTCATTCATCTGCAATCTGTTTTTATTCGAAGCGGTTCCCTGTAACTCATCCACAGGGTAGTTTTCAAACACCACGATGGAATCAAATAGATTTCGACCTTTGACCTTAGATAATTGCTGAATATCTTGTAGTGGTAAATAACCATACTCTTCGAGGTCAATATGCCGCTTATGAATAGACCTAAGCCAATTTGTTACGCTGACCCCTTTTGGAACCTTCATCACAACGGGTAACGTATTAATAAACAAACCCACCATGGTTTCAATTCCCGGTAGCGCCGCAGGGCGACCGGAAACAGTGACGCCAAAAAGGACGGTTTCATCACCGCTATAGTGGGACAAGACTAACCCCCATGCCGCTTGAACTAAAACATTCAAGGTACATTGGCTATTTTTTGCCAGCGCTTCCAATGCCTGTGTTTCTTGCGAGCTGAACGTCAGAGTCGTCTTAGTCGAGAGCTCATCTCGACATTCGCTCTCAGGAAGAAAACCACTTGGCAACGTCGTCGGTGACTCAATATTTGCCAGTGATTCAGTCCAAAATAACTGCGCCGCTTGAGTATTTTGACACGCTAGCCATTCAATATACTGGCCATAAGGGATGACTGCCGGCAAATCACTCTGCTTACCCGTCAGAAGTGATTGGTAAAAATGGCTCAAATCACTCCAGATAATAGGAAGACACCAACCGTCCATCAACGCATGGTGATTGGACCAAATCAGCTTAAACTGGCCGGAATCCATTTCAATGCAGGTAAATCGCATTAATGTTGGCAGCGTCGCATCAAAACCACAACTTTTGTCTTGCGTCTGTAGCGCCTCTATATTTGCGCTTTGTTGGCTTTCGCTTTGCCCTTTCAGGTTCACATCTCGCCAGATTATTTCAGTCGTATCCGTTACTACTTGACGCCTTACCCCATCATTCGCCAGCAAGAAAGCAGTACGTAAAATATCATAGCGTGCTATCACCCTTTGCCACGCCTGTTTCAATGCACTGGGATCAATCTGCGCTAACGAAACGGTCAATTGCGTAACGTAAGCCTCTTTCGCTAGCTCGCTGTGGTACAACAAACCTTGCTGCATACCGGTAGCTGGGTAGACGTCAGTGATTCTCACGTTGTTAGCAGACAAGGACAAACTCCAGTTATCCAAGTCCTGTTGTTTCACTTTTGCTAAAGGCACGTCGGCTGGCGTCAACCTCACTGCATCTCGTGAGGAGCAGTGTTCAATGATTTGTTGCAATGCGCGAGTGATCGCGTCGATCATGTCTGAAACCGCTGCTGGTGAAAACGCCGCCAAATCAAAATTGAAATCAAAGCTTAGTTGGCCATTTTTCACTCGACCATTAAGGGCAATGGCATAGCTTTGCATATGATCGAAGCTACCATCCTCTCCTGTCGCTTGCGATGAAAATGAAAACGCTGAATCTGCCTCCATCATTTGATCTAATTGACCAAAGTAGTTAAATAGGATTTCTGGTGAAGCCTCTCGATGATCTAGCTGTTCAGGAGAAAACCAATTTAACACGCCATAACCCATGCCCTTGTTTGGCACGGCACGTATTTTTTCCTTTACCGCACAGATCAGATCGCCTATTTCACCCCGCTCTGCATTCAGAACAAGTGGGTAATTGGAAGTGAACCAGCCAAGGGTTTGGCTTACTTCTAAATGACAATCAAGTCCGTCACGTCCATGCGTTTCCAATGTCAATGAAAGGGGGGCATAGTCATCGTTGTATTGCCCTCTCGTTTCCCGCCATTCGTCTAAGCCAAGTAATAATGCCGATAGCAGAAGCTCTTGGACTTCAGTACCGTATGCCTGTTGAGTGTTTTTTAGCAGAGTCTGGGTTTGCTCTAGGGTTAACGTCAGCAATTTTTCGCCGCGCTGCCCTTTGTTATGAGCAGCACCATCTTTTGGCATTGATCGCACCGCCGCCAAATCCGAGAGCGATTTTTGCCAGTACGGCCGTTCACTTTCAACAGCCTTCATAACAGGATCACTGGTAAGCCATTGGCCCCATTGCTGATAGGATGCTGTTTTTTCCTCCAAAACAAGAGGTAGCCCTTGCTTAAATTGCCTGTAAATCAGCTGTAGATCATCAAGTATAATCCGCCAAGACACACCATCTACAACCAAGTGATGAATTACTAGAAATAGCTTATTACCGTCCTCCGACGTTAACAACACCGCCTTTAACATGGGGCCTTGCTCAATATTGAGGCTCAGCTGAGCCCGCTGGCATTGTGCTTCTAAATCAGCCGAATCTTTGCTGTCATAACGAGTTTGCATGACAGTATTTAACTGATTTTCGGTACTAATAGGCTCAAAACTTGCCTGCCAGTGAATAGATTCTGCGTCTTTAGTAAACTGAAGTCGAAGTGCATCATGTCTTCGATAAAGGGCTGTCACTGTTTGCTCGAGCAATGTGAACGAAAAATCAGCGGGAACATTTAACAATATTGATTGGTTAAAGAGATGAAGGTTCTTTTCTTTACCATGGTGAAAAAACTCATGTTGAATCGGTAACAAAGGTAGCTTGCCAGTCACACTCACCTGAGGGGCTTGCTCTTGCTTTTTCATCGTAATATGTGGTGTTAACGAAAAAATAGTAGGATTATCAAACAGTTGTTTTACGGTGAAGTGAAGACCCAACTTTGCTGCGCGAGACACCGCCTGCATGGACATAATAGAATCGCCACCTAAGGCAAAGAAATTATCATGCACACTCACGGGGTCACATTTAAGCAATTTGGACCAGATCCCAGCTATCTCAATTTCGATACTTGTTGAGGGTGCCACGTGATCTGTAATTTGGCTAACGGCTCTTGGTTTGGGCAGCGCTTTTTTATCAATTTTCCCATTATTAGTCAGCGGCCATGCATCCAGTCTCGCCCATAATACTGGTGTCATGTAATCGGGCAGTTGATGACTAAGCTCACCGATCAAACGTTGAAATAATTCTTCGTCTGGCAATGCAGGGGTATCTTGTTTGGCTATTACATAAGCAACCAACTGGCGCTTACCTGAAGCGGTCCCCTGTACCATCACCAACGCCCCTTCCACCTCTTTGCAGACATTCAATTGCTGCTCAATTTCACCTAGCTCTACGCGGAAGCCACGGATTTTAATTTGCTCATCACTACGACCAATATAAACAAGATCGCCGTCGCGTTGTCGGCGCACTAAATCACCACTGTGATAGAGGCGCTCACCTGGTGTGAAGGGGCTTGGAATAAACCTTTGCGCGGTTAACTCGGGCTGGTTCAAATAACCACGTGCAATCCCCGCACCTGCGAGATAAAGATGACCGGCGACGCCAAATGGAACAAGATTCAATGCATCATCAAGCACATAGGTCTTAACCTTATCGATTCCCTGACCAATATTTCGCGGGTCATCCCCTTGTTGATACTGGTGAACCGTAGAGCACACACTATTTTCTGTGGGTCCGTATTCGTTAAACAGGCGAGTGTGAGGCACAAAGCGCTCAATCACCTCACTTGATATGGCCTCTCCGGACAAAACAATGCGCGGTATCAAAGGGGCATTTTCTGGTAACACCAATTCAGCAAGTAACACTGGCGGTATATAGGCCACAGCGAATCGCTCCGGCTCTGCGAGATACTTCTGCAGCGTCTCTAATTGAAACCTTTTCTCTTCCGATACGATATGCAGTGGCCGACCACTGTAAAATGAGCCCCAGATGCTGGCCACAGACGAATCGAATGAAAAATTTGTGAGATAAAGAAAGCTGGCATTTGCATAGACATCACTTGCCGATAAATCGAGATATTGGTATTGGCACTTGATATAGTTGACCACCCCAACTTGTTCAACCAACACGCCCTTAGGCCTCCCGGTCGATCCCGATGTATAAATAATATAAGCCAAATCCGACACACTTGGTTTTGACAACAGCGTCGGTTTTTCCTCTGAATAATCCTGCAAAGAACAGGCATCTACATCCAACACTAAACAGCCATTAAAGGCAGGGGGTTCGGCACTAAACAGATGTAACTGGGCCAATAATACCGGCGCTTTACTGTCCTCAAGTATATAAGTCAATCGGGACAATGGCGCCTTTGTGTCGATTGGAAGATAGGCACCACCCGCTTTTAAGATAGCCAGCATGGCAATGATCATTTGCGGCGAGCGCTCAATGAACACAGCAACAGGCACGTTAGCGCCTACCCCTAAGATGACCAAGTGATGACTGAGCTGATTGGCTTTTTTATCCAACTCTGCATAGGTCAGTCTCTCACCTTCATAGTCTAACGCCACATGATTAGGCTGACGCTCCAATTGTCGATCAAACAAATCCACTAGTAAGGTTTGGTCGACATCCAGAATATCTCCTTTATTGGCGAACAAGACACTTGGCTGCTCTTTTTCTGGTATAAGCGCCAACGCCATGACATCAGCATTAGACTGGCTCAGCATTTGTTGTAATAAATAGTCAAAATGACGCGCCAATGCTTCGATTGTTTCTCGCATAAACAAATCTAACGCAAAATTCCAGCTCAGTCGTAATTGTCCGTTAACCACCCGCACACCAAGTGTAAGATCAAATCGAGCCTCTACGCTCGATGGCATTTGCGCAGTAAGGCGAGCATCTCCTAAGCACAAAGAGTCACCAGAAGAGGATTGCTCCAAGACCATCATGATTTGAAAAATGGGATGGTGGTTGAACCGCCGAGGAATATTATTATCCTGTATTACTTTCTCAAATGGTAACGATTGGTGAGCAAAGTCATTTAACAAATCGGCATGGTTTTGCGACACCAATTGAGCGAAATCAATCTCCTTTGGTAAGCGAGTCCGCAGTGCTATATTGTTCACAAAAAAACCAATAAGCCCATCAAGATCTGGCCGTTCACGGTTAGCCACTGGCGTGCCTATGACGATGTCTTTGCTACCAGAGTAGCGAGCCAGCAAGACAGTAAAGGCACTGTACAAAACAGTAAAGGGGGTTGTACCTTGCGTTTTGGCATACGCCAATACTTGATTGGATAAGTGAGGGCTTAGATCAGAATAATGCGTCTCTCCACGGTAGCTAGCGTTTGCTGGGCGAGAAAAATCAGTGGGTAAACTATGAGTCTCTGGAACATCCACCAACCTTGCCCGCCAATACTCTAAAGAGGCAAGGTGTGCCGGTGATTCTTTGCTAAATCGTTCACGCTGCCACACCGCATAATCCGCGTATTGAAAAGCTAAAGGTTGAAGAGCTAAAGGCACTTTTTCGATAACCTTGTGACCTACTAATGCCGAGTAGCATGATTGCAACTCCTCAAACAAAATGTCCACTGACCATCCATCGATGGCAATATGATGAATGGTAAGCAACAGCACATGCTGGTTTTCACTTAGCGTTACCAGTCCGGCGCGAAAAACCGGACCATTAGCCAAGTCAAAGGGCTGGTCAAAAAGCATTTTCTCAAAATCAGCCAGTGCAGATTTGGGGTCGGATAACGACTGTGCATCAAGATGCTGCAAAATCCCCGTGACAGGCGGCATCACATGTTGCACTGGCTCCTGCTCTGTCATCTTATACACTGTACGTAATACATCATGACGATTGACAATAAAATCAAGACTTTGTGATAAGGCACTCACCTCGATCTGGCCGCTTATATGGTACATAAGGGGGATGCCATAATATCGCCCATGGGTCTCGATATTATCCAATGTCCACAATCTCTGCTGCGAGTAAGACAAGGCTACACCATTCGTCGTATCCACTTTTTTTATCGCGAAGGTCTGTGTCGTTTTTTTATCGGCACTCAGCTCATCGCATAAACGGGCTAATCGGCGGATCGAAGGCGCCTCAAATAAGACTTTTAGCGTTAGCGTGATTGCCAACGCCCTCCCCAATCGACTGATCATCTTGATGGCTAACAGAGAATGACCACCCAGAGTAAAGAAGTTTTGATCTATATCTGGATCATCAATAGAGAGCAGTTCAGACCATGTAGCAGCGATTACTTTTTCTGTTGCTGTTGTCGCCGAGCAATGCTCCTCGCTAATGTGTGAATACGTTGGTATCGGTAACGCGCTGCGATCAACCTTGCGATTATAGGTAAGGGGGAATTCAGCCATAACCACAAAAAATGTGGGTGTCATATAATAGGGTAGCGCTTCTGACAAAAGAGCTCTAAGCGCCTCCACCAGCGGTTGTTCACTGTGCTGGCTTTTGACATACGCCACCAGCACTTTATCACTGTATGCCGAGGGTGCCGTAGTAATAATGACCTGTTCGACCGCTTGGTGTTGACTAATACACGCTTCAATTTCACCAAGTTCAATACGAAATCCATTTATTTTCACTTGGAAATCTTTTCGACCAACAAGCTCGACAGATCCATCAGGCAACCAGCGAGCTAAATCTCCTGTTTGATACATCCGCTGGCAATCTTTACTGTAAAACGGATCTATAGAGTACTTTTCAGCGGTTAATTCGGGTTGATTAAGATACCCTCGAGTAATGTTGGCACCGGCAATATACAACTCCCCCACCATACCGACTGGAACATGGTTTTTGTGGGAATCTAAAATATAATGACGGTTATTCGCTAAGGCGCTGCCAATATGTACACGCTCTGAAGATAAATCGGTTCTACCACCCGAACAATAAACGGTGGCTTCCGATGGCGCATATAAATTAAATAGTGAGACACTATCCGAGTGACCTAGCAAATCCTCTCGTAGCTTTAAACTAAGGTGGTCGCCACCCGTTATCATCTTCAAACCATCATAAGGCCGCCAACCGTGATCCACTAACATCTGCCACGTTGCAGGGGTTGCTTGCATTACCGTAACAGAAAATTCTTTCTGACAAGCGATCATCAACTCTGGTGAACGCGTCTGATGCCAGTCAAAAATGGCTATCGTACTTCCCTGAATAAGCGGTAAGTAAATTTCGGCTAAATGAATATCAAAGCTTGGTGGTGTAATACACGCGACGGTATCACTAGATTTAAATTGCACCTTGTCTTGTAACGCATACAGTAGGTTGCAAACATTTCTATGCTCTATCATCACCCCTTTTGGTTCACCCGTTGAACCCGAGGTAAAGATGACATAGGCAAGATGATCATTAGTTACCCCCAGAGATAGACTATCAATATTATCGCTGGGCAGGCGCGATAACGATGCCCACAATTCAGAATCGTCAAGACAAAACACATTTTCTATGGCAGACCCTAGCTGGCTATCTGCGTGCTCTGAGGTTAATAAAACATCCACCGAAGCGCGTTTGAGAATCTTATTCAAACGCATTGACGGTTGATTGGGATCTAAGGGTAAATAGGCCGCGCCTGCTTTTAATACAGCTAAAATACCGATAATGGCATTCACTGACCAACCATGAGCAAGACCGACACAATCATCTGGCTTTACCCCAATGGACACGAGTTTATGCGCCAGTTGGTTGGCTTTTTCATTAAGCTGTTGATAGCTCAGGTTATAGCGCAGATCTGATCGGCCCTTCCAGATACAGGCGGTAGCGTGTGGGTGTTTCTCAACTTGTGCTTCAAACAAATCGGTAAAACGGTGCTCTTGAGGAAATACCTTGTCAGTTTGATTCCATCGCTGGATTTGCCGCTCACCCGCCGCCGACACTAAAGGTAGTGACGCAATTTCTTTATCCGGCTGAGCCAATACTTCGTGGAGCAATGTGCTGAAACTGTCACATAGCGCTTCAATTGTTTTGCCATTAAAGAGGCTAGTGGCATAAACCCAATACACTTCAAGCGTGTCGCCGCAATCATTGATATGCAATTCGAGTTCAAAATTAATGCTATTTCTATCCACCAATAAAGGCTCTACTTCTGCATTCTCCAAGACTAAGTGATTGGTTGAATCTTCATTTAATACAAACAGCAATTGGAGTATCGGTGCATAACTGCTTTTGCGCGCATGTCCGGCGTTTTCTACAATCGTCTCAAACGGCATGTCTTGATAGCGAAACGCATCCGCCACATTTTTCTTTGCTGACTCCAGCAATTCCAAAAAAGACTGGTCTGGTTGAATATCGAGCCTAAGCGCTAAGGTGTTAACAAAAAAACCAATTAAGTTGTCAAGGCCTTGCCTGTCACGTCCCGCCACTGGTGTTCCGATCACGACATCCGGACATTCTGTCCAACGGCTGATTAACACGGAGTAAACGCTACTCAACAAGGTAAATAAGCTAGTTCCTTGTTGCTGTGCAAATGTTTTTAATCCGAGAGTGGTGGTCTTATCCAAGGTTTGTCGTAGCAAAGTACCATGAAAGTCTGGTTGTTGTGGCCGCACAAAGTCAGTGGGTAAACAATTTAATTCGTTAACCCCTAGCATTTTGTCTTTCCAGTAACGGACCGTTGCTGCCGAAGTATCCTCGTCACCTTCTTGCTGCCAACGAGCAAAATCAGCATACTGAAAATCCAATTCAGGCAGCACTGCAGGGGTATTCTGACGCGCTCCTTGCAAACAAGCATTTAACTCATTAAAAAAGCATTTGTATGACCAACCATCAAAAATCATATGGTGAAATACAAACACCAACACAGTCTCCTGCTTCGCTTCACATTCAAGCGCGGCAATGCGTATCAAAGGTGCGCGTGTTAAGTCAAAAGGAAAACTAGCCTGTTGGTGTATCCACTGTTTTTCATCAAAATTGTTGCTGCTGTCTCTTTGAATTGACAATGTAAAAGGAGCTATCGCGCTGATAAGCTGCTTTGGGGTATCTGCTTCAACGGTAAATCCGGTGCGTAAAATCGAGTGGCGTTCAACCACCCGGTTAACGGCATGCTCAATGTTACTTAGCTCCGCCTTACCTTTAATACGAAACCCAGTGACCATGTTGTAAAGACCTTGCTCACCGAACAAGTGCTCCAAATAGAATACACGTTGCTGGGCATAGGTAAGCGGTGCTGCAAGCGTCGCTGGGCTAGCAACCGGACCCGCAGTAGGCCCAACATGATGGTGTGTTTCCAAAAACAGAATGACTTCCGCTTTTTTTTGTTTTAACGCGGCACTCAATTCCGAACTCAGCCCTCCTTGCTTCGTTCGATATTTTAGCGCCCCATTTTCAGTATATAAATGTACACCTTGCGATTTGGCCATCTGGATAAGTTGGTGAGCCATTATATTTCACCCTCTTCCATATTCAGCACTAGATCCGTGGGCACCTGATCGCGAGCACTGAGAATTGCATCAATATAACTGGCTAAATCTCGTATCGTTGCCTGCGTAAAAAAGTCGCTCATTTTCAGTTCGACCTGCAACTCAAGCCTAATTCGACCAATCATCTTCATCGCTAGTAGTGAGTGTCCGCCAATGGAAAAGAAGTTATCCGTTACGCCAACTTGATCTCTTGTTAAACTATCTTGCCAAATAGCAACTAAGGTTTTTTCAGTTTCCGTTGCCGCTATTTCTAAAGGCGTATCTCCCGTCAAAGGAGAAAGTAATTTAGTTTTGTCTATTTTCCCCTGAGCGGTCATCGGCATGTTTGCCAATACCACAATAGCATTAGGTCTCATATAAACGGGAAGTGACTGCTTCAGTAACCCCCTTAACTTACGAGTTAGGACCCTCTCACTGCTTTGATCCGTTTGCCATGCCAAAACCTCTTGCTCGGAAAGCGTGATGTAAGCATAAATGGCTTCTTCTCGTACTAAAGCTATCGCCTGAGAGACCTCAGCATTTTCTAGCAAGCGCGACGAGATCTCTCCCAATGCAACTCGATACCCTCTTACTTTCACTTCATCGTTTAGCCTACCCAAAAACTCAAGTTGACCATCAGATCGCCAACGCACCAAATCACCCGTTTTGTAATAACGATGATTTTGTTCCTCTGGCCCGGATAGATGAGCGGCTTCTACGAAACGTTCTTCTGTTAATTCTGGTTGATTCAGGTAGCCTTTGGCTACGCCAGCCCCTCCGATATATAGTTCACCCGGAACACCAACAGGCGCTAGTTGACCATCTATCACTACTCTTGCCGTTGCATTGGCGATAGGTCGGCCAATTGGAGGAGAAATCACATTTTTCGGATCCATTTTGTAAAAAGTAGCGTCTACGGTGGTTTCTGTTGGCCCATATAAATTAAATAAGTTGGCATGAAAATCAGCAGGGAACTGAACTTGACCTAATTTATCGCCGCCGACCAGCAAGGTATCCAATGACTGAGGCCAATTAAAATTTCTGGCACATGCGGCTTCCAACAACCCAGTTGGGAGACACGTATGGGTAACGTTAAATCGCGCCATCACGATAGATAATGTATCGAGATCATCACGTTCGTTATCTGACAATAGCACTACCTGGCCACCCACCATCAATAACGGCCAAACCTCTGCCATAAAGGCATCAAAGCCCACATAAGCCAAACTGGTACCCACTGAGTTTTCATTCAACTTAAATTCATCTACATGCCAAAGACAGTCATTTATTAACGCTGAGTAGCCTATTTCAACCCCTTTAGGAACACCGGTTGAACCCGATGTATAGATGATATAGCCACTCTGGTTTTGATTATCCGCAACGGGCGAAAACATCGGCAGGGCTTTCGTCACCCTATGTGCGTTAGTAATATCCACGACCGATTGCGGGCAATCAATTAAGAAGGACAGTTCAATCATGTCAGACAACACCAATTTCGACCCGCTGTCAGACAGAACAAATACCGCTCTTTGCGCCGGAAGGTCTGGTGCGATAACCACGGCGCAAGCACCCATTTTAAACACCGCCAGCATGGCGATAACCAAAGATGGAGTTCGATCAGCAACAATAGCGACTTTGTCACCTGATTGAATATTGTTATCGGCCAATTCAACCGCTAATTGGGTGGAAGCCCCTTCGAGTTGGCCATAAGTCAAATCAAGAGGACCGCTACTGACCGCAAGTTTGTCCGGCGTAGATAGCGCGATCGCACTAATGGCTGAAACTAAGTCTTGGCCAGAAAATTGTTGCATTGTTTCTAAGGACAGCGGCTTTCCACGACCCCAATCATTCACCATAAGATGGGCTTGGGAAGGCGGGATAATATCGAGTTTTTCTAAGGCCAGATCACTGCATTGCTCAAAGTCATCAATTACATTAAGAAATACATTTTTAAAACTGTCGAGAAAGGAAGCGATCTCTTCTTGGGTATAAACATCGCTGCGATACTCCCATAAGAAGTGCACCTCACCGTTTTCGTTAAAGGTTTCTCCTCTTGGCACAACTAAGCAATCGATATCAAATTTAGACGTATCCGAAATAACGGTTTCATCCTTGTGCCATTGCATCCCAGGAATAGGATCGGTATAGATCGGTGTGTCGTGAAACCCCAGTAGCACGTTAAAAAACGGATTACTGTCACCATCACGCTCTGGGTTTAACGCTTCTACCACATGAATAAAAGGCAATTCTTCATTGGATTGCGCTTCGTCTACGGTTGCCTGAGTTTGCGTTAGAAAAGCACGTAGCGAACTGGAACTATCTATCTGTTGACGCAGCACCAGCGTATTCACAAACATGCCTAACGTGGTGTGACTGTTACTCCAATTACGATTGGCAAACGCCGACCCAAAACTCAGGTCGGTCTGCCCCGAGTAACGCCATAGACAAAGATACAAAATGGAGGAGGTGAAACTAAAGCTGGTGACGCCCAATTGTTGGCACAAAGCTTCCATCGCTTGCCATTGGGCACGGGAAAAAATGATTTTCTGATGATCTCCCGCAAAGGCTAAGGAGCGTGACTTTTTACCGAACAGCGCGACGCCATTCGGGGAGCCTGCCAACTTATTTCGCCAAAATTCAAGCTGCTGCTCTGCATAGGACGACTTTAGCCAGTCACGCTGAGCAAACATAAAATCGGAATATTGAGCAGGAGGATTTATCTCAATTTTATAGCTGTGATCCACCTGTGCATGGTAGATTTCAATTAACTCTCGGGTAAATTCATTGGCGCTCCAACCATCGTGAATGATGTGGTGCTCCTGATGCAACAAGACATGATGTGTATTTGAGAATGCCACTAATAGAAATTCAGCCAACGGTAATTGACTTAAATTGTCGAGGCGGGCAAGTCGGGTCTTAAAGGTTTGTTCGAGAAAATTTTCTTGCTGCGCGAGCGGAATATGAGATGCCTCTATGGTGTTTAAAGACATCTCAAACTTTTCCAAAACCTTTTGTACCGGCTCTCCACTATCCATAAAGAAAACCGTTCGATAAATGTCGTGATTGGCAAATATTTGGTTAATCGCATAGGTTAAGGCGTCAACCTCTAAATGGCCTTTAAAATGCGTCGCCGCTTCAGCCAAATACGCCTTGCTATCCGACTGACTTTGAAACATATACCACGCCACCATCTGTTGACTTGACAGTGGAAATTGGCTCGGCCTATTCTCACCACTCTCAGGCCCTTCGATTTTTAATGGATTCTCTTCTGTTTGCTTCGACATCGCTTCAACTATCCCGACGATTGTCGGGTTTTGTCTAAATTCCTTCATATTCAAGCGACGGTTTAATCTTTTCTCCATTGTGCTCATAAAACGAATGGCAGCGATTGAATCCCCGCCAAGGGCAAAGAAATCATCGCGAATACCGATAGGTTCAAAATCGAAAATCGCTGCCCATATGTCTGCTATTTCCCGCTCTATCGCATCCCTCGCCGGCACATAAAATGAATTCCCCCTATTTGCTTTTGGGATAGGAAGCGCTTTGTGGTCAATTTTGCCATTTAGCGTTAACGGCCACTCATCTATAACGACTAATGAAGTGGGTATCATATAGTCCGGCAATAAAGACGCTAGCGTGTCGCGTACATTTTCAACATCAATATCAGACCCAGATTTTGGCGTCATATACGCCACGAGGTATTTGTGATCTCGACGCTTTTGGTCTAACACTAGAACGTGATCAATGCAGGTTAATGTCGCTATCGCGCTTTCCACTTCGCCTAATTCAATTCGATGCCCTCGTATCTTTACTTGTCTATCACTTCTGCCTATAAATTCCAATTTGCCATCTTGCATCCAACGTACGACATCACCTGTTTTATACAGTCGAGTATGACGGGCTTCACTATTAGCAAAAGGGTTATCAATAAATCGCTCTTCCGTAAGTTGTGGTCGATTCAAATACCCCCTAGCAACACCAACACCACTAACGTGTAATTCACCCGACGAGCCCACTGGCAACAATTCACCCTGTTCACCTAACACATACAATTTAATGTTGTTAACTGGCTTGCCAAGACAATTTATCGAAGCCTGCGAAGAGTGATCAAGATTATTGGTAACAGTGATCGTGGTTTCCGTCGGGCCATAAGAGTTAATCAGTAGACTGCCCCAAGTTTTGCTTAAAACAGATAGGCAGGCTTCTCCTCCACTGACAACACGTTTCAGTTTATGGGGTCTTCGACACTCGCCAATTGCTGCTAGGTAACTAGGCGTTCCATGAATATGAGTGACTTCTTCCTCTACTATTAATCGATTTATGGTACTTGGATCTTTTATGTCATCTGTAGAGGGAATCAGCAGCTTAGCGCCATTAAAAAGCGCCAAGAATAAAGTTTCTATGGAGGCATCGAAAATATAGTTGGATAACCAAATGACCGTTTCTTGCTCAGAAAAAGAATATAGTGTTGTCTGGTTTGCTACTAAATTAGTAACACCTTGGTGTTCAATTAACACCCCTTTTGGTTTACCCGTTGATCCTGATGTGTAAATAACATAGGCCAAGTCAGCGGCGTCATTAATGGCGTCAAGATTCTGTGTCGCGCTTTCAGTCAGGAGAGTATCGGTCGAAACAAACTTCATTTTCGATGCCTGCTCAAATGTCAGGCATGATAGCTTGTTTAGGTGGGATTCTTGAGTAAGTAGAAGCCGAGCTTGCGCATCTTCCAAGATAAACTGTAAACGCTTTTCTGGGTATTCTGGTGACAAAGGCAAATAAGCACCACCTGCTTTCAACACAGCCAACATACTGATAACCATGTCAAAGCTTCGGTCAAAATAGAGTGGTATTAAACTATCAGGTTGCAGCGCGCAGCCTGTCATCTCTTGATACTGGTAACGAATAACATGTGCCAGTTGATTTGCTCTACTATTAAGCTCTGCATAAGTCAGGCTATGTCCAGCAAAGACAAGCGCTGTATTTTCCGGTGTTTTTTTAACCTGCTCTTCAAAGGCTTGAGAGATAGTTTGATACGAAAGGTTATCTGTGTCGGTAAGATTGCATGTATGGAAAAATGCGTGGGCTGCCTCGCCAGATAGCCCAAGCGTTGGCTGACTACTTTGTGCATAATTTGATCGATGATCAACATCATCTATATTAGTCACTGTATGACCCGACTTTAACTCCGTACCATCTATTGTTCTTTCCATAAAACCACCCTATCTCCAAATAAAAATACTAAAAAAAATAAAATCTTGGCTGTATAATCGTTAGCAACGAAACTAACTAGCACCCAATGAGCAATACAACTCAAGGCTGACTATTACACTATCGTAGAAAAAACATCTGCTGATATCTTTGGATTACCGAATGGAAACTTGACGCTTTTACGAAACCTAAAACGAAGCATACCGCCTTCAAACCCCAGACCTTGTCTCCGCGGATCAATGACGCTGAGGCGGCATCGTAAGTTCTTTTCAAATCTGCTGTATTAGCGTTAGGGGACGGGTCAATCGCAAGCGCGACACCAGTAAAGGTAGGTGTTCTCTTTCTCATATCCTGAATCCTTGATAATTTTTTTTATTGAATTCAAACGTTTTGCCATGAAGTTATGCATATTGCTAAATATTTAGCAGGTCAGCATAGAAGAGAAGAGATGATACTAGCAATCGAAATTATGACGGGTGTGTATAGAGAATACGCATAGCTTTTTCAAGGTTATGTAATGATATTTAAGCCTGTATCGTCAAAGCAACCATGTAATCCATCCATATACCTCCTGATAAAATGAATCGATTTTAAAAAAATGAAAATGACTTAACCCAATATGAAAGATGAAGTGCTATATGCCTAAGAACAATCGTTTTGATTTCCCCTTTACCAGATTACTCTTTAACATTTTAACTCGGGCAGTGAGGATAGATATTAAGGCTTTGTTATATTAATCTAGCGTTGATCTTCCTAGCTAGTTGCTTCGCGTATAATAAAAAATTCGCCGCATTAGTCCGTTAGCGTTAATTTTTCCTGTTCAATTTAAGGGCTCGAACAATGATAAAAAGTTCAAAAGAGTACTGGTTAGAATTTTTCGATGAAAACCCAAAAGCAGATGAATTAGCTGACAACATACGATTTGTAGGCGCTCAAAGTAAATTTTCAAGACCTGATTGGCCTCTACTTTTAACACCAATAATGTACACTCAAAGCTTTGTTACTGAGCAAACCAACAACCTGTCGAAACTTTTCAAATTGATACGGCAGCTGCCAGTGAAACTATTTGACAGTGAGCTAATCGACTTCGCTAATGCGGTAGGTTTTACCAACACTGAATTACATACCCTCTATAACAAGCAGGCCTCGAATATTGGTCTTTATCCCTGTCGTTGGGATATTATTCATAGCAGCGAAGGCTGGAAAGTAGTGGAGGTCAACGTCGGAGGCGCACTGGGTGGCTTTGCTAGTGATGCTATACATGCACTGTATGATGAATCAATAGCCCAAGAAACATCTAGCGATCCATTACTGAAGCTCTCAGAATCTTGGCAGAGTCAGTATTCACACATCTCTCGTCAAATAAAAAAGACATTAGAGCAGTTAAACAATCCCATATTAGTCGTTGTAGACGATGAAAAAATGTTTTTTGATAGCCCATTGATAGCAAACAGTGTCGCTAGCGCGTTAGCTGAAAAGCTAAATATAGAGGTGCAGTCCATACCTCATACTGGTCTACAATCGATATGTACACAACACGAAGGTCAAGTATTAGTATTTGAAATCTTCGGTTATAACGACGTTATCAATAGTGGTATATCCAGTTATCAGACCTACTTCGAAGGCCTAGTGAGTAATAAAATCGAATCCACTATTTCTCCTTTAAGCGAGCTTTTCATGAGTAAAGCCATATTGGCGTTATTGAAAGAGGCTACGCTCGGCGATCTCCTCAACGATAGTGAAATCATGCTTATAGACTCTCTTATTCCTGAAACATACCTAGTAAACCAAGACACACTTGCTCACTTAAAGTCTCTGGACCACTCTCAATGGGTTTTAAAAGCCGCTGTAGGGTACGGGGGAAATAATGTCATTTGTGGTTGGGAAACTGATCTTAATTCTTGGTCAGCGCAGCTTGAGGTGGCTGCTCAAACGGATACGCCATTACACATTGTGCAAAAACGTGTTGTTGGGATACGAGAGCCAACCATCTCAATAACACCAAAAGGTTTATACGTTGAGTGTGATCAGCCTGTTGTCCTCGGTATATTTATGCTTGAAGAGGAATTTGGCGGTGGCGTTATCCGACAATCACTCACAGGTTCTGGCATCACTTCTTCTACTAACCAAGCATCCGTTGGCGTCATGCGAGCAACACAAGTGTAAAGTCAGGTATTTTCCCGAGACGAAATATCCAATTTTTCGTCTCTTTTGTTAAACGCCTTACTTAGATAAACCACACTAGCTAATGATGCCAACAGCACACACACCAACCAAGTTGTCGTTAATCCAACATACGCAGCGCCAAATCCACACAGTAAGGTACCTATTAAACCACCAATTCGTGAATTAAGAGACGAAATGGAGTCCACCGTAGAGCGTACATTGTCTTGCGTCGACTGATGCTGTAACTGTCCTTTCGCTGAAGCACCTAACTCAGCAGAAAAGTCATAGCAAATAAAGAATAACGCAAATACAAAGAGATTATTTGATAGTGCAAGGACGGTTGCCATGGATAATTGAAAAATTAATCCTACAAAAAGTACTTTTCCCAACTGTTGATCTAACCCCTTACATACCAAGGTTGTCACTCTAGCGGCAATACTGCCTAAAAATAAGGTGGCCGCATAAATCAAACCATATGCCCAACCAACAGGGTCCTCACCAGACAGCAACTCAAACTGCACTGGCCAATATTTCTCAATAGCGCTCGCCAAGGGGATAGTGAGAAGCGCTGTTAACATTAAACGCCACAATATTGGATGGCGAACCGCTTTAGCACCAGCCTCTATCTGTTGAGGTAAATCAATAAGAGACCGCAAAGAAATTCGTTGAAAAGTCCGTGTTTCCGTAACCCATACGAGCATCAACAGGTAGACAATAACGTAACAGCTCAGTCCACCTAATAATAGAAAGCGATATAGGGTGAGTTCATCTATATTAGCAATGCCGCCAAAATACATAAAGCCTGCGCACAGCAACGCCCCTATCGCACCCAGTCCATTAGTTCTAAGCCCTACTCGGGCTAGCCCCTCCTGTAAGCTAATGTCACCGTCTGCCTTATTAAACGTCTCGACAAACCATGCCGTAATCGTTCCTGAACAAAGCGCAATTCCTGCCCCCCAAAAAAACATGGCAATCACAGCACAATAGAAATTCGGCCAGATAAACAAAATCACCAAAGATAGGATATTGAGTAATAAAGAAAATAAAAACACCTTTTTTCGGCCAATTTTATCTGCCAGCCCACCCGTAGGTAACTCCAATACCATTACGGTTAAACCCATAGTAGCCATGATAATAGCTATTTCCTTTATGCTCGCACCGAAAGCAATCATAAAAGGGGTCAGAATAGGCAATACTAGGAATTGTCCCAGAAAAAATATCCCGAGATAAAGGCCGTAGTAGTTACTCAGTTGCAGTCGATTCATTGCTTATTCCTGAATTTATAGTCTATAAGCTCAATATGCTTGTATCGTAAGTGTTCAATCTGAACCTAGATCACCCATTAGAGCACAGGCTCGTAAGTCCACAAAGCAAACTCAAATACTGATTGATAAGGTAGAATTTTATCTCAGTCCAGAGCAGGTAACAGGACCGCTAGCTCTGGAAAATCCGACACTAAAAGCCTGTTTACCATAACATCACATTGACAATGGCGGTGAGTTTGCAGACCATCAGAGTATTTACCTTTGATAGGAAGTGAAACAATGGACGAAAACATTCTAAAGAACATACCAGGTATCGATGCCGCGCAATCAATCACCACCATTGACGCAGAGCAACTTACACCAAAGGTGTTTATGGAATATTTCGTATCAAACAATCGCCCGTGTCTCATTAAAGGTGCAATTAAACACTGGCCAGCAATAAAAAAATGGGGAGATCCAGACTATCTCAAAGCGAAATGTGGTGATTCCCCCATTACCTATTATCCTCATATGAATTACGACCATACGGATAATATGAAAGTAGATGAAACAGTAAAGCCCTTTTCCTTTGTATTAGATATACTCTGCCACCCCAGCTCCGGCATCACCAGCGCACCATCTCTGATGTTTGATAAACCTCCTTTTTTAGCATTAGCCAAAGATGTAGCAGGATTTTCATTTTTACCCTCTCCTCCTAAGCCAATCCTCTACCCTGCATCTCGGTCATTTATGTATAAGGGTGCGGGGACCGGCTGGCATTATCATTTTGTTGATGAAACGCTAATGTGCCAAGTTATCGGCTCAAAAAAAGTGGGTCTACTGCCACCAGATACAGAAACGGATAACATTGTTTATGAGGCCTTTACCACTGATGCATATTTAAGCAATGGCGATTGCTTTGACCCAATAAAAGCCTCAAAACTAAAGCCTATACTCGCCGTAGTGGAGCCTGGAGATGCACTTTATATTCCTCCCTTTTGGTGGCATGGTGTTGAAACAATAGGATCTAGTTTCGGCATAACCATTGCGAACTGTTGGCGCTCTCCATTGCACATAATGGGCGATTTATCCTTCCCTACTGTACGTAAAATATGGAAAAAATCACTGACTCGCCCAAACAAAAGAACACCGATTGTACTCGCATTGGGCATCTCAAGTTTACTGATGCAAAGTGTTCGATTTATATTCAATTCCCGTGCTAGAAAAACAAAAATTGTTGATGAGAAGGGGCAGCTTTGAATTTAAAAATCTTAGCTGTACCTCTAAGCTCAGTGGCATTTTCTTTTAAATCCAAATAGTATCCTCAACTTGAAGTCCCTGATTCAGTTATTAGATAAACATTGATTGGCGTAATTTTCATGGCTCAAGATGTGAAGGTGGTTGAGAGTGAACTCAGTTCGTTTTTTTTAAGTTGCAATAAGGTTGTTATCGCTCGTTTACCTAAACTCACGATATTCAGCTGTAACTACACGAACACTAGATACACACAGAGGCTATTTGAAGAATTTGATATCTATTTCCCTAATTCACTCCACCGATCCGTTGTTAAACGGCAGGCCGAATATCTCGCTGGCCGCTATATGGCTAAATTAGCACTTTCGGCATTAGGCATTGAAAACACCACAGTATCGACTGGCATTGATCGTGCCCCATCTTGGCCAATAGCGATAAACGGTTCGATCAGTCATACCCATAACACAGCTTATTCGGCAGTGGGTACAACAGCAGATTTTGATTATATTGGGATTGATTTCGAAGAATTCATTTCTCCTTCCACTAGCGAAGACATCGCCAGTACAATCATCAACCCTCATGAGCAAATACAGCTTACGAGCTATCACTTAAAATTCGAAATCATGCTAACGCTGATATTCTCGGCCAAAGAAAGTCTGTTCAAAGCCTTATATCCTCAAGTAAATGAATATTTTGATTTTTCAGCAGCAGAAATTGTGAGCATTACAGAGAAGGATAATCAATTTATTATTCAGTTAACCCGATCTTTATGTTTAAGCTTACCAAAAGGAAAGCGTTTTAAAGGATACTTTGAGCTAATGGACAACCATGTATTAACGATAATTGCAGGGTAATGCAGTTAAATCGTCTCTATGTAATCGTCAGTGCGTTTTTTCTAGAAATTTCAAAATTAGCAGAGCACTTTAGAGTGGCCATAATCCTTAGTGGCTAACTACGAGCGGTTATACCGTGGCGAAGCCATGACTATAACCGTCTTTTGAACCGCCGCTTTGTCTATAGGAAGAGTTGTTTCTTTAAAATTAGTGACGAGCTTTACTTGACCACTACAAGTGCGTTCTTTGGGATGAGTCCCATATGACGTGGAACCAGCCTCTTCTGCCGATATGCCCCACACGACAATGTGTCGGTAATGCCTTCTTGTTTACGACGCTCCTAGCAGACAATACATAGTTTCAATTAAACAAACTGATGGCGTTATACTTACTCTTATTGGTACATTTTAAGGTTGTTTTTCCCGTTAATCTGAAACTAGATCCACTTGTCCCTTAGAAATCTTGTAATTTTATGACATAATATTGGCCATCTGTCGTAAGATGCTATTTCATTTAGAAACGACGCTTTTTTGAACTTATTCGATACAAGATAAAATGCCTTTAGAAAATGGGTCAACAACCCCAGTAAGCCCAAGCACCAAGCTTAATCACCGTTTTTCCATTGCCCCTATGATGGATTGGACGACTTCAGATTACAGAGTCTTTGCTCGTACATTAACCAAAAATACGCTGCTTTATACTGAGATGGTGACAACGGGTGCATTGCTGCAAGGCAATCATCCTGAAAGATTCTTACGGTATGACGAGTGTGAACACCCTATCGCTTTACAGCTTGGTGGGTCCGATGCTCCTGCGTTAGGTAAGTGCGCAAAAATGGCTGAACAGGCTGGCTTTGATGAGGTTAACCTAAACGTTGGTTGCCCAAGCGATCGAGTTCAAAACAGTTTGATCGGCGCGTGTTTAATGGCTTACCCAGATAAAGTGAAAGACGCCATGCGCACAATGCAAGATGCATGCAGTATTCCAGTGACGATCAAACATCGCATTGGTTTAGATGAGCAAGAAGAATACAGCGTGGTTCGGGACTTTGTTGGTGATATGGCAACAACCGGTGTGACAACGTTTATTGTTCATGCGCGTAATGCAATCTTGCAAGGCCTAAGTCCGAAAGAGAACCGTGAAGTACCACCACTGAAATACCATTATGTACATCAGTTGAAGAAGGATTTCCCAGACCTTGAAATCATCTTAAACGGTGGCATAAAAACACTAGCGGAATGCCAAGAACAATTGGCACACGTCGATGGCGTGATGGTTGGCCGCGAGGCTTATCACAACCCTTGGATTTTAAACCAAGTCGACGAAGTATTATTTGGCGGTCAGTCATTGGTACATGATCGCTATGCAGCGTTAGAGGCTTACGTTCCTTATGTTGAACGTAAGCTAGAAGAAGGCGAACGCTTGATGCACCTAACCCGACATATTTTGGGTATTTTTCAGGGCGAAGCTGGCGGTAAACAGTTCCGTCGCTACCTATCTGAGAATGGTCACAAAGCTGACGCAAAGGTAAATGTATTATTAGAGGCCATTGAATTGGTCAAAAATCATCAACGCAAAGGATAAGAGCAATGAGCAATAAGTTATCTCAGTTAAAAGAGTTCACGACCATTGTGGCCGACACCGGTGATATCACGGCAATCAAAGATTTTTTACCACAAGATGCAACCACTAACCCATCTTTGATGCTTAAAGCTGCACAAATTCCAGAATACGCCCCTTTCCTTGATCAAGCGGTTGCTTGGGCAAAAACACAAAGCAACGACAAAGATCAGCAAATTTTAGACGCTGGTGACATGCTTGCTGTGATCGTTGGAACTGAAATTTTGAAATACGTTCCAGGCCGCATTTCTACTGAAGTAGACGCGCGTTTGTCTTTCGATAAAGAAGCGACACTTGCAAAAGCACGCAAATTAATCGCGCTATACGAAGCCGCTGGCGTGTCTCGTGACCGCGTTTTGATTAAAGCAGCGTCTACTTGGGAAGGCATTAAGGCCGCAGAAGAGCTAGAAAAAGAAGGCATCAACTGTAACCTGACGTTACTTTTCTCTTTCGCTCAAGCAAAAGCTTGTGCCGAAGCGGGCGTTTACCTGATCTCTCCTTTTGTGGGTCGTATTCTTGATTGGTACAAAAAATCAACTGGCCAAGAATACACTGCAGAAACAGATCCTGGTGTGGTTTCTGTCACTGAAATCTACAACTACTACAAAGAGCACGGTTACAAAACGGTTGTAATGGGCGCGAGCTTCCGTAACCTTGGTGAAATCGAGCAACTTGCTGGTTGTGATCGTTTGACGATTAGCCCGAACTTGCTGGAAGAACTGAAGAAAGACGAAGGCAAACTTGAGCGTAAATTGATCCCAACAACCGACGTGAAACCAGCGCCTGCTGCCATCACTGAAGCAGCGTTCCGTTGGGCAATGAACGAAGACGCGATGGCAACAGAGAAACTGTCTGAAGGCATTCGTAACTTTGCTGCCGATCAGCGTAAGTTAGAAGTCACGTTAGCGTCTATGCTTTAAGCGTCACTTTTAAAAGAAAAAACGCGACTTAGGTCGCGTTTTTTATGCCCATTTGTTTTATGCTTTCATGTTTCTATCCTACATAAAAGCCACCGTGATAATGAGCAACTGATAATGACTGAATTTGAAAAAATGATCCGTGGTGAGACTTTCAATGGGATTGATACAGACCTTCGCCTACGCCGAGAAACCGCCCGCCTAGCTTGCGCAAAATTCAATACGCATCCAAGTAAAGGCAATTTACGCCATGTTACTCGCTTGTTTGCTGAGTTTGGCAGCGTTGTCATCGAACCCGGTTTTCAATGTGATTACGGTTCTCAAATTCACCTTGGTAAAAACGTGTTTATTAACTTCCACTGCGTCTTTCTAGACAGCGCCCCAATTCATATTGGCGACGATGTATTAATTGGACCAAGCGTGCACCTTTATACGGTCGATCATCCAAGAGACGCTGAATTACGCGCTTCGGGTGAATGCTTTACACAACCTATCACGATTGGCAATAACGTGTGGATTGGTGGTGGCGCCAAAATTTTACCAGGCATCAACATTGGCAATAGCGCCATTATTGCCGCAAATGCCGTGGTTACTCGCCACGTGGAAGAAAATGAGCGCTACTTCGGATAATCTGCTCAATGATTTTTTGCATAATTACGCCAAAAAATCACATTTTCATACTTTAACGAACGTTAGCTGAACTCTTCCTACAACTGGGTAAGTAATCGGCAATTGTTAAGGAAATACCCTCTTCGCCCCTTTTGTCTCAACAATTTTCTATATACTGCACTGAAATACGCGAGAGAGGTCGCTCTATGAAACATTGGATTCTATTTTTAGCTAGCCTTGTGGCGCTTGGTGCAAACGCCTCAGATGCCGACATTAGCAATGACGCCTTAAACATCGATCAAATTACACAGTTTGATGGTACTCCATGGGGTATCGCCGTGCTTAATGATCAAGAAGCCATCATCACTATCAAACAAGGTGATGCCTACCGAGTCAATTTAGCCACTGGGAAAAAACAAGCGCTGAGCGGACTCCCTGCTGTCGATAATGCCGGTCAAGGCGGTTTACTGGATGTGGCTAAGTCACCACAACTCACCGAGCAAGGATGGTTGTATTTCACCTATTCAAAGCCATCGAATGAAGGATCACGCACGACGCTCGCGCGGGCTAAGTTGGTTAATAATACCCTTACCGAATGGCATGATTTACTCGTCTCAGACTCTGCCACGACAGAAACAAAACACTATGGCGGACGCATAGCCTTTGACGATCAAGACCATGTGTTTTTCTCGGTCGGTGATCGAGGTGTCAGAGAAAGCGCTCAAGAGCTGACCAACCATGCAGGCAGCATTATTCGCTTAAGCTTGGATGGTCAAGTGCCTGCGGATAACCCTTTTGTAACGCACGCAAACATTAGAAATGAAATCTGGAGTTACGGACACCGCAATCCTCAAGGTTTATTTTATGATACAAACAGCCATACTTTATGGTCAAACGAACATGGACCAAGAGGCGGTGACGAAATTAATCTGATTCGTCCCGGTGCTAACTATGGTTGGCCAATTGTGTCTTACGGCAAGGAGTATTGGGGACCTATTGATGTAGGAGAAAGCACAGAAAAAGAAGGTATAGACAATCCTGCTAAAGTGTTTATTCCGTCGATCGCGCCCAGTAGCTTGTTACGCTATCAAGGTATTTTGTTTTCCAACTGGAATGGTGATTTTCTATCGACGGCACTCGCATTAAGGCATTTGAACAAGGTAAAAATTGAGGCAAACGGCGAAGTAACAGAAACACGTTATCTTCAAAACTTAGATGAACGACTTCGCTCTATTGCTCAAGACTCAAAAGGGGCCCTCTATATTGGTACGGATTCTGGAAAGCTTTTAAGAGTCACGCTAACCACCACAACCAACACCCTTAAAAATTAAGTTAAGGGCATCCTTTGATGCCCTAACATCACTAAAATTTACCCTTCTAGAACAACGCAATTTCGCCCGCTGTTTTTGGCTTTATATAAACGTTGGTCAGCAATCGAATATAAATGCTTAAAATCGCCACCCTCTTCGTTACTGCTTGAAACACCAATGCTCGCCGTATAACAAATATCATGGCCATTAAAGCGAAACGGCGTATCGTGAATATACTGACAAAACGACACTGCCCATGTCTTGCTTTTCGACGCTGACATCAGCACACAAAACTCTTCGCCACCCAAACGAAACAATTGTTCACTGTCTCCCTCATGAGCTCTCAACCTTTCAGCAAAATCAACCAAGACAGCGTCGCCAATGTCGTGGCCATAGTTGTCATTCACTCTTTTAAAATGATCCAAATCGATCAATACAAACGCCAACCCATCGCCATCTTTTTTCGCCGCTTTAAACTGTTGTTCATATTTAGCGATCATATTTCGACGATTTGCGAGGCCCGTTAAAGGGTCTGTTGAAGCCACTACCGTTAAGGTTGCCATCATTTTTTTATGTATTTTCTCTGCGCCATGAGTAAGCCCCCAAAGAAAAAGATAGGCAAAGACTAAATTGATCACAACACTAACGAGTTGAATACCATGAGGGTCATAGAAGCGTAAATATAAAATTATCGCCACTAATGCGAGGCAAACACCGCTTAACCACACGGCAATACGTCGACCCAACATCAAGTAGGCGCTCATAGGAAAAATTAACACCCATACCTGCCTACCTGAAAATAAAGGTGAAAATGCAACCACAGCCAGGATGCCTAAAAATATAAAGGACACATAAAAGAAAACAACCCATTGGTAATAATGCCATCGCCTGGGAAGAAACCATAAACTGGCCGTTAAGATAAGAAGAAGGGTTTCACAAAAGGCTACGGTATAATGTTCTGCAAAGGTATTGAGAGAAATAAGAATAAGACAGGAAACCCCAATCACCAGTAAAAAAACCTTTAACAAGGTTTCACTGAAGAAATCATTATTAAACCAATGAGATACCGGAAGCTTCTTACTCATTCATCACCATTACCTCAATTATTCAGACCAACTGGTACCTTCAGGCTGGCCACTATTAGAAAAACCTTCATCGTCACCCCAAGAGTCATCGCCCCAGGAATCATCATTGCTATCCTCGCCCCAACTACCATCAATCGAGCCTTCATGTGATTGCTCTTTTCGCGGAGGGTTACCGTCATAGACATCATACGCTCGACTCTGCAAATACACGTCTCGGATAAAGCTGTACCTGTCTCCTACAATCAAAGATTCGGCGCTAAGCAAACGAGCACGAGTATCGACAACATCCAGAGCCATCAATCCCAATTTATCATCACGGCTCAAATTAAGAGCTTCTGTTTCGTCAATATACGTGTATTCGACCACCAAACCCGAACCATCACGTACAGTTGAAGGGCCAAAAAATGGCAATACAAGATAAGGACCAGACGACACCCCCCAGTAACCTAACGTTTGGCCGAAATCCTCTTTATAATGTTTTAGCCCCAGCTCGCTTGCGACATCAAAAATACCAAACCAGCCTGCGGTACTATTAATCAAAAAACGAAAAGTGGAAGAGGACGTCTCATCCCATTTTCCTTGTAATAGATTATTAGTGATATTTCCAATTTCGCCAAGGTTAGAGAAAAAATTGCTTACCCCTTTTTGCACGGGGTTTGGCGTGACCGCTTTATAACCTTTCGCAATTGGCTTTAAAACGGCGCCATCGATCGCATCATTAAAGGTAAACATAGAGCGGTTAAAGCCTTCCCATGGATCTTCTTTGGTTTCTACTGGCACATTTGCACAAGATTGCACAAGCAATAACATAGAGCCAAAAAGTAAAGCACCTATTACTTTAAACATTTTCACTATCCTTAATTTGAAAGACTTCACATACAGCATCTGGCTAAAAGACAAACGTTTATCTATAAATCAAATCAATTTTTTAACTTCTTGCCACTGCTTCGTAAGTCGTTTCTCTGAGATTGGCTCTAAGGTTCCTACCGATTGAGCAAACAATGAAATACGATACTCTTCTAACATCCAGCGATATTTTATTAATTCAGGATCATATAACACTTTATCATCGTGCGCTTTTTTCTGGCGAACATAGGTTTGCCACAAACTTTCTAATTCCGTCACATAGGCATTCTCTTTATTCAAATGGTTTTGAAACCGCTCTAACCTGACTTCAATCCCTTTAAAATATCGCGGCAACTGCCCTAGCCAAAATAACGGTGTATTGCCAATAAAACCAGGATACACCAGCTGACCTAACTGAATCTTAATATCACCATATACTCTTGTCCAAGGCAGAGGAATACTGCCTTTCATTTTTTTAGCCACGCCCTGATAAGAAGACAAGACCCGATACAGCTGTTCTGCCATCTCGTTGGCAACACTCACCAAACTAAGCTTATGTGTCGACACGCACTGTTCGAACTCTTCTTTTGTGCGCGGTAAGGAACGTCCATCTAAAAACACCTTGTCTAACACGGCATTCAACAGATCATCCAATAACGTTTCTTTCTGCCCCAGTGGAGAAAAGATCAACATGGACTCTCTTAAATGCGGTAGGTTCTTTTGTAAATAGCGCATTTCCTTACTTAAAGTCAATTTTAGTAGCGTAATAACGCCTTTTCGGTGTGTTTCTATCGCCGTGTTACGGTCATCAAACATTTTTAAAGCAACACTTTCCCCTTGGGCGACCAAGGCGGGAAATGCGGTGACTTTAATACCCGCTTGCTTAATTTCTTGGCGCTCTGGAATGCCTTGCTCTGGCCAAGTGGTTAATCCTTCTTGTTCATGTTGCTTCGTACCAAACTTGGCAAAGCTCTCTTGAACAAGGTCACTAAATTGCGTTTGAAGTTGTGCAAGATTTTTACCCACTCCTAGCACCTTGCCACGTTCATCAACAACTTCTAGGTTGAGAGTAAGATGAGAATCTAGTTTTTCTGCATTCCATTCATTCAGAGGAATATCAATCAGGGTTTCACGTTTAATCTGCAAGCTAAGTTGCTCAAGCAGGTCACCCTTTTCTTTCGACAAGTTGGGATAGACACGATCCACAAACTGAGGAATCGGTACAAAACGACGACGTAATACCTTGGGAAGCGCTCTTAATAGCGCTTCACAGCGCTCCTTAATAAAGCCCGGCACCGCCCACCCTAGATCCTCTAAACTTAACTGTCTTAATAGGCCTACAGGCACTTTTAATGTCGCACCGTCGGTTTCTTTACCCGGATCAAACTGATAATCAATCGGTAACGCCACGCCATTCAGACCAAAGGAGTCAGGAAACGCCATATCATCCACATGAACGTCTTGATTGACCAAGTCATCACGAGTCATAAGCAGCACATCGGGAGACTTTTTAACAAAGTACTCTAAACTTTTTAAGTTGCGTACATCCGCGGGTAAACGCTGGTCATAAAACGCAAACACCACTTCATCGTCCACTAAAATATCGCGGGTACGCAATTTGGCTTCTTGTGTTTCGAGCTCTTCAATGAGCGCTTTATTTTTACGAAAAAAAGCCTGCTTAGTACGAAGTTCACCTTCCACCAAACCAGAACGGATAAAAATTTCACGCGATTCTTCAGGATTGATATGGCCGTAGTCCATACGTCGCTTAGCCACAATAACCAACCCATACAAAGACACTTGCTCCTGCGCCATGACACGCCCTTGAGTGCGCTCAAAGTGCGGATCAAAATACTGACGCTTCACAAACGGCGCCGCGTACTCTTCAATCCAAATAGGATCAATTCGGGCCGTGACACGCGCATAAAGCTTGCTGGTTTCAACCAACTCGGCGGCCATGATCCATTGTGGCGGCTTCTTGAATAACATAGAACCCGGAAAAATCGACAACTTACGCGAACGACAACCGAGCATATCCTTGCTGTCTTCCATTTTATTCGCGACTTGCGTAAACAAGCCAGCCAACAAAGATCGATGAATCGCTTCGTAGTGACGCTCTTCATGCTGCACTTCTTTAAAACCAAGCTGCTTACAAGCAATCATGATTTGTCGATGTATGTCTCGCCATTCGCGCATTCGCATAAAATTCAGAAACTGCTTACGGCAATATTGACGAAGTTGGTTCTGAGACAGTTCTTGACGCTGGGCTTCGTAACGCTCCCATAAGTTTAAAAACACGGCAAAATCTGAGTCTTCGTCTTTGTCTACAGCATGAGCCTGATCAGATTGCGCTTTCTTATCTTGAGGACGTTCTCGTGGATCAGGAACCGATAAGGCACTGACGATAATCGCCACTTCTTTTAAGACACTGTGCTGTTCGGCAGCAATCAAGATCCGCCCCAGTTTCGGATCAATCGGTAATTTAGCAAGTTGTCGGCCAACGGCCGTCAATCGATCTTTTTGCAAAGCCCCCAGTTCCGTCAATGCTTGATAGCCATCGTTGATCATGCGTTTTTCAGGCATTTCAAGGAAAGGGAATTTTTCAACTGGCCCCAACTTCAAATTCGCCATTTGCAGGATAACCGACGCCAAGTTAGTACGGAAAATCTCTGGGTCCGTAAATTCAGGGCGATTACTGAAGTCTGCTTCGTCATAAAGGCGAATACAAATACCGTCCGCCACACGGCCACATCGCCCTGCTCGTTGATTGGCGCTGGCTTGGCTGATTTTTTCGATAGGCAATTGCTGAACTTTGGACCGCACACTGTAGCGGCTCATACGCGCCAAACCGGGATCAATCACATAACGAATACCCGGAACGGTTAACGAGGTTTCTGCGACGTTGGTCGACAACACAATGCGACGTCCAGAATGAGACTTGAAAATACGCTGCTGCTCGCTCGTACTTAATCGAGCGTACAAAGGCAAAACTTCGGTGCCACGCAACTCGGCTCGGCGTAAAATTTCAGCGGTCTCACGAATTTCACGTTCACCCGGTAAAAACACCAGAATATCACCGGCACCACGATAGCCTGACGTTCTTTCTTCGGCAATCAATAATTCCACCGCGTCCAGAACTCCATGTTCCATGCTTTGGTCTTCGTCCAGCTCTTCCGAATCAGACTTACTCAATAACGGCTGATAACGTACTTCTACAGGATAGGTTCGACCAGACACCTCAATAACCGGCGCCTTATCGAAATGCGTTGAAAAGCGCTCTACATCGATGGTCGCGGACGTCACAATGACTTTTAAATCAGGACGCGCCGCCAATACTTGTTTCAAATACCCCAGCAAGAAATCGATATTCAAGCTGCGTTCGTGGGCTTCATCGATGATAATAGTGTCGTATTTATAAAGCAGTTTATCTTGCTGTATTTCCGCCAGCAAAATACCGTCTGTCATTAATTTGATCAGCGTTTCTTCATTACTTTCGTCGCTAAAACGGACTTGAAAGCCAACTTGCTCACCAAGCTTAACCTGCAGCTCATCACTGATACGTTCCGCCACACTGCGCGCCGCAATTCGACGGGGCTGAGTGTGCCCAATAAGACCCGCTAAGCCACGCCCTGCTTGCAAACACATTTTAGGCAACTGAGTCGTTTTGCCGGAGCCCGTTTCACCCGCAATAATAATGACTTGGTTTTCTTGAATCGCCTTGATAATTTCATCGGCGCGGACCGCAACAGGCAAACTCTCGTTATAGGTAATTTTAGGCATACGAGCCGTACGCGCTTGGTGCAACGCACTCGACTTTTCGATAATGGCGTCAAGTTCATTTGCCATACGGTCACTGGGTAAACCGTCTTTTCGGCGCTTAGCAAGTTGCTCTTGTTTACGGACAATAAGATGACGATCGCGTGTCATCACAGCATGATTTAGCATGGTATTAAAAAAGTATCCTAATTGATTGGCACTGGCGTCATTTGATAAGTTCGCAGCGGGTGCCGTTTCTATCTATATAATTGGAAATTCTAACATTAATCCCCATGAAGAGGTTATAGTGAAACCAATATGCTGCATTTGATCGGCAGTAACCACTCATTGACCAAAAAAGGAAATGGTATGTCTAATCACGTATTTGAAGATAACTCTCTTACTATTGGTAATACGCCACTGGTACGTTTAAACCGCATTGGTAATGGCAATATTTGGGCAAAGCTCGAATCTCGCAACCCTGCTTTCTCGGTAAAATGTCGTATCGGTGCCAATATGGTATGGGATGCAGAGAAAAAAGGCATTCTAAGCAAAGGCAAATCGATTGTTGAAGCATCCAGTGGAAACACAGGCATCGCCCTATGCTTCGTTGCAGCGTCTCGTGGTTACCCTATTACGATCACAATGCCATCCAGCATGAGCGTAGAGCGTCGCCAAGTTATGAAAGCCCTCGGTGCAACCATCGTATTAACGGAACCAGCAAAAGGCATGAAAGGCGCGATTGCCAAAGCAGAAGAAATTGCACAAGACAAAAACGTTGTACACCTTCAACAATTTGATAATTCCGCCAATCCAGAAATTCATGAAAAAACCACAGGCCCAGAAATCTGGACAGACACCAATGGCGAAATTGATGTTTTTGTGGCGGGTGTTGGCACAGGCGGCACGATCACAGGCGTGAGTCGCTACATTAAAAATACACAAGGCAAAGCCATTATCAGCGTTGCCGTAGAACCCACCAGCTCCCCTGTTATTACACAAACAATGAAAGGTGAAACACCATCGCCATCGCCTCATAAAATCCAAGGTATTGGTGCAGGTTTTATACCGAAAAATTTAGACCTGTCTATGGTGGATCGAGTTGAGCAAGTAACCAATGAAGACGCGATTGACATGGCAAAACGTCTAATGCGAGAAGAAGGCATTTTATGCGGCATTTCTTGTGGCGCCGCCGTGGTTGCAGCGGAACGATTAAGCAAACTGCCCGAGTTTAAAGACAAAAAAATCGTCGTAGTATTACCTGACTCTGGCGAACGTTACTTGTCTACGGCTTTGTTTGAAGGTGAATTCACCGACAACGAACTAGTACAGTAAGCGCCTTTATGGCATAAAAAATCCCGCTTCGGCAAACGCTTAAGCGGGATTTTTTGAATCTAAATTAACGTCATTTATTAATGCACTTTTTTCGTACCGTAACGAACCATGTCTTTGCCATTTTCATACACATCTGCACTTACCCAGCGCCCCAAGAGCAATTGCTGATTATCATCCAGCACAGCAAGAAATGGACGACCGTTTGTATTATTTGTGGCCAACGCAACACCAGCCGCATTAGCAAGGCCTAAGCCTCCGTTTTCTATCGCACGTAAAAACGTCTCAAGCTCGGCTAAGGTTTCAATTACATCGTTGTCATTAATCATTCTATCTACTCTGTTATTTTTCAAATACGGCAAGGATAACAGTTATCAAAGCGAGTGAAAAATGAGAAACGTTTATTTCAGACGATGAGAATGCTTTTTTGCTATTTCCTCTCAGACAACTCATATACTAAAATTTTAGCCTGTGTGTGTCCGTAACTTTGCCCCAAACACCAACGCCACCACGTCATAATGATTTGATTTTTATGCCCAAACTCAAACCCTAAGTGCGTCACTTTACGCTCTATAAAATCAATAGTCACATAAAGGTAAGTTGTTATCATGGAAGGGTATTTTTTACAATACAATGTAAAAATCATTGTCAATTTTACCAAATTCAGTATATTGCTCATTAGTATATAAAATGAGATAAATATCTAATTAATGTTGTCGTTCGTATATTGGGACGATAGAGATTTCGGCACATCGTATATAGCAATTCAATGATGATTGTCATGCCTAACCCTAAACAGGCTCCGATATGTTATGAAAAAGTTTACTGACAATTATTTCTCCGAGACTTTGGGTGTGACCCAAACCGAATCTAAATACCTAAGCAATATGTTTAAATTTGAGTCAATTGACAAAAATATTCGACTGGTAGAAGAAGGTACGAAATGGGACCGCGTGTACTTTATTAGTACTGGCCTATTGCGTTTTTACTACACCACGACCGGAGGCAAAGAATTCAACAAAGGTTTTTTTAAAGAAAAAGATTTCATTTGGCCAATTACCCCCAGTGCGCGAATTGAGCCCAGCTTATTTAGTATAGAATCACTCTCTCAATCTGACCTTTGGTCAGTCTCTTTTCGCGATTTTCAACATACTCTGAAAAGTTATGGCGTTTGGGAGAAATTTGCATTGCCTTATGCAGAAAATTTGGCCGACCAGAAATTTAAACGCGAATATGATTTTTTAGTTAAAAATGCTCAATCTCGATACGATGGATTGATTTTAAAATTAGGCAAACTCGTTGATCGAATACCCGATTATCATCTAGCGTCTTATTTAGGCATTACAAATGTTGCACTCTCACGAATAAAGAAACGAAAACTTATCTCAAACATTATTTGACCTATAGGACAAATATTTATAATCCATGATAAATTAGAGCTTTAACTCAAAATAAGTGCCTGCGTAACTTTTATCACACATTTTTTAAATGACGGCAGACATTACAATACGAGATTCCATTTCACCCACTCACTCAGTCCCTCCTCTATCTCTACAAAATAAGTTAAAACTTATTTGTAATTTTAACCTAGGTTAATGAAGCTCCTCGTTATATCTCTTATACTCCGGCCTAAATTTCATGGAGAGCTTCCCGCAAACCACCTTATAGTCCCTTAAATCGACATATTAAGAAAATATCTAATTAAAATAGGTAATTTATCAAAATCTTCGACGGAGCCTGATTTTAATAAAAAATGAAGTCTGTGCTCAATAATTACAAATCAAAATAACAAGGATGATTAGTAACCAGTAGAAATATAAATATGTAATTTCCAAGGTTGGAAAATTGAAACTAATGATGCTTAAGCGTTGGATATATGGGACTCCCTTAATTCCAATCAAGGCAATCACTAGATCATAGTTTTGAATACGTAGTTCTTATTAAAAGGAGATTAAGATGAGTAATTATAAAGAATCTGATATTGCAGTTGTTGGTATTGGCTGTCGATTCCCGGGCGGCGCTTCAAGCCCAGAAAAGTTTTCTGAGTTAATATTTAATGGTATTGATGCCATCGGTGAAGTACCCAAGGATCGCTGGCGGGCAGACAAATTTTACTCATCAGAACATACGCCTGGAAAAGCACGTACAAAGTGGGGTGGATTCATTGACCAACCGCATAAATTTGATGCATCTTTTTTTGGCCTCACGCCGGTTGAAGTCTCCAGTATGGACCCTCAACAACGCCTACTTCTCGAAGTTTGCTGGGAATCAATGGAAGATGCAGGGATCGACCCTTATTCACAAAAAGGGTCGAGCACAGGTGTGTTTGTGGGTGCATTTACACTTGACCATTTAGTAAATGAAACAAGTCATACAAACTGGGACTCACTCAACGCCCATACAGCAACTGGCTCAATGATGACGTTGCTATCCAACAGAATTTCTTATCTGTTTGATTTCAATGGCCCTAGTATGACGCTTGATACAGCATGTTCTTCATCCCTTATTGCTGTACACCTTGCAGTACAAGATATTAACAATGGTGAATGCGAGTCTGCCGTTGCTGGCGGTGTTAACCTAATGCTCAATCCAGGTATTACAGTAGCCGAATCCAAAGCAAATATGCTATCGCCTACTGGTCGTTCAAGGTCCTTCGACAGCCTAGCAGATGGCTATGTTCGTGGCGAAGGCGCTGGACTGGTTGTCTTAAAACCTCTAGCAAAAGCCATAGCAGATAATGATCGAATCTATGCGGTTATTAAGGGCTCTGCAACGAATCAAGACGGTAAAAGCTCAGGTCAAACAGTACCTAACGGATTAGCTCAACAGGCACTTGTCGAAATTGCCTGCAAGAAAGCTAACATCCACCCTTCTGACATCCAATACGTTGAGGCACATGGTACTGGCACACCAGTAGGTGATCCAATCGAGGCCAATGCTTTAGGTAATGTGTTATCCGTTGGGCGTAATGACCATTCAGAATGTCTCATTGGTTCGGTCAAATCCAACTTTGGTCACACAGAAGCCGCGGCAGGTATTGCGGGACTAATCAAAACAGCGTTGTGTATCCATCAGGCAAAGTTGCCAAAAATCCTTCATTACCAAAAAAACAATCCAAAAATTGATTTTAAAGCGCTAAAACTAAAACCCGTCACAGAAGCACAGACTTGGCCAGTGACGGATAGAGCACGTTTAGCAGGCGTAAACTCTTTTGGATTTGGTGGAAGTAACTGCCATGTTATTTTAGAACAGGCACCAGAGGTTACTGAATCATTACAGCCCGCCTCCAATAGCAACAACTCACTCTTAAAACTCGTTTTAACAGCCAAATCGGAAGCGGCGCTAAATGCCCTAGCACAAAACTACATTGTACTACTGAGTAAACCAAATATTGATGCGGCACAAGTGTGCGCAAACGCAGCATTACTCAGAGCCAAACACGAGTACCGACTAGTGGCGACGGGGCGCGAGGCGAATGAACTGATTGGCCAACTCAATTTGCGCCTAAACTCCGAAGTATCACCAAATTTGTCTGTTGGTAGAATACTATCGCTAGAAAAAGGTGAATCACTCACAACCACAATGGTGTTGTCCGGCATGGGACCTCAATGGTGGGCAATGGGTCGGGAGCTGCTAGAATCCGAACCAGTTTTTGCTGACATGTTTGACCGCTGCGATCAAGCCTTTGCAAAGCTCACCAACGACTGGTCACTTCGTAACGAATTTACGGCAAGTGAAGAAAATAGTCGTATGCTGGAGACACAAATTGCTCAAACCAGTAACTTTGCACTTCAAGTTTCTATGGCTGAGCTTTACCGTTCAAAAGGTGTATTGCCTAATGTGTTAGTAGGTCACAGCGTCGGTGAAACGGCTGTAGCTTACATTTCAGGCTCGCTTTCTCTTGAGGATGCTGCTCTGGTTGTTTATCACCGAAGCCGCTTGCAACAAACAACCAAAGGCAGCGGAGGCATGCTTGCCGTTGGATTGAATTACAAACAAGCACAAGAGTCGATTAAACCTGTTTCAGATAAAGTTGCCATTGCAGCCATCAATGGACCAACAGCAATTACGTTGGCTGGCGATACGCCTGCCTTGGTGGACATTGCAAAAACGCTGGAAGAGCAAGGCATTTTTCAGAAGTTTCTAAGAGTAGAAGTACCTTACCACAGCCCAGCGATGGACCATTTAAAAGACGAATTCCTTTCCTCCGTTGAGGGCATTCAACCAAAACCAACCCACATCACCTTATATTCAACGGTAACGGGCGATATCATAAATGGTGAAGACCAGACACCGGAATATTGGTGGCGAAACCTACGGGATTCAGTCTACTTCTCAGATGCAATAAACAACATACTCCAAAGAGAAAAGAGTCAACTGTATTTTGAAGTCGGTCCACATCCTGTTCTTGGTGGCTCTGTCGCTCAATTGTTAACAGAAAGCAATAAAACTGGCGTGGTTTTATCATCACTTCGCCGCAAAGAAGCCGAGTCTGAGTTGTTTGAAAAATCTATTTCGGATTTATTCATCAATGGATTCAATGTAGATTGGTCTTTAACACAGCAATCAGCCAATAAAAGGTTGTCTCTTCCACCATACCCATGGCAAAGAAACCTCTATCGCAGCGAATCACCTCAAACTCTTAACTGGTTACAAGGTGGGAATGAAAATACTTTATTGGGTATTAGGCAACCCTCTTCTAATCCCACTTGGGAACTCGAAATTTCAGGCGCTGAGTTAAATTATCTGTTCGATCACAAAGTTCAGGGGGAGGCGGTCTTTCCTGCCGCTGGCTATGTCGAAATGGCGTTACAAGCAGCGCAGTCGTTACACGATACATTAAGGTTTTCAGTAAATGACCTAAAGCTGAAAAAAGCATTATTTATCTCCAAAGTTAATCCGGTAACAGTTCAAATTTCGCTGACCAGCGGTCTCAGTCAATTCGATATTTACAGTCGAACGCTCGTGACGGATAACTGGCAACATCATGCCAAAGGTCGGTTGGCGCTATCCAACCCAACTCACAACGAGACAAGCGTTCCAAATATTACTTCGGATGCCACCTACTCTGAACACTCTAAAGTGGATACTTTTAGTCAATTTGAAACCATGGGCTTCAACTATGGAGAATCGTTTCAACTGATCCAAAGCATTGCCAAGAAGGATGGTTATGCAATAGCAACGATTGAAGTGCCCGAAGATACTCAGGACTTTATAGTTCACCCTTCAATTTTAGATGCTGGTCTACAAGCATTGTTGATCGCCGGAGGCCATAAAAATACAACTTATTTACCTACCCATATTGGACTGGTAACAAAGCTAGCTTCTTTAGAAGGTTCACTAACAATTTGCACCCGCCTAACAACAAATACATCAGATAGCCTGATCGGTGATGTAAGTTTCTTTGGCATGGATGGTCAACCGGTTTTGGAGCTGTTAAATGTGCAAGCTTCAACGATTGAATCAAAAAATAACCATGGAAATGAATCCACTTGGTTCCAGCATATTCAATGGTCAGAGTCCCCTAAATCCAACACAGACCTCAAAGACAAAGGAGATTGGATTGTTTTCTCGGATAATAGCCAATTAGGTCAAGATGTTTCCAATATCATTTTTGAAAATGGAAACAAAGTGTCGCTGCTCACCTGTGCTGATGAGTTTAATAAAATCACTGGGGGAGTGCCTGTAAACAATATTGAAGCCTTTAAAGCAGTATTAGAAGCCTCTCCAGATGCGAAAAATATTTTATGGCTGTGGCCTCTAAATAGTACCAAAGGAGTAGATTTTGATATTCAGGATATTGAACGCTCACATGAACTCGGTGTGTATTCTCTATTGTCATTGCTGAAAGCGATTGATGCCACTCATAGGCAAATTCACGTTTGGCCAGTCACACGAGGTATGCACGCAATTGAGAGCAATCCAAGTGTTAATGTTCCAATTGAATTAAGCCAGGCACACTTATCAGGCTTCTCTCGCGTCATGGCAAACCAAGAACGTCCTAAAATATGGCATAACATCATCGACCTTGATCATGAGCCAATGAAGGATGAAGCACTGACATTGGCTACAGAAATTCTCTCAGGCGGTGTTAATGAAGAAATAGCTTTCAGAAATGGCAAACGCTTCGTTGGCAAGCTCCAAGCACACACACAACCGGCGAACCCTTTAATTCCGGTATTTAATTCGCAAGACAGCTATCTGATAACCGGTGGGCTAGGTGATTTAGGAGTTTTATACGCAAAACACTTAATTAAGTATGGTGCTCAACATATTATCTTACACATTCGCACGGCCCTGCCGGCACGAGAAAATTGGGAAGAGATTGACTCAACGACACGAATAGGTCGGCAAGTATAAAAACTTCAAGCACTTGAAGCTTTAGGCGCCACAATTCAGGTCGTAACCCCCGATATCACAAAAACAGGTGAACTATTAGAGATGTCGGCAAATCACGTCGCAAATGGTTACCCTCCTATTCGACATGTTATTCACTGTGCCGGTATAGTTCGTGACAAATTAGTATCTGATATGACTCAAGAAGATATCGATGCTATTTACAATGCAAAAATCTATGGTTCATGGGCATTACACAAAACATTTGAAGAACAACTTGAAAGTTTTGTATTGTTTTCTTCCTATGCATCTATTTTTGGAGCAATCGGTCAATCAAACTACGCCTCAGCCAATAGCTTTATGGATGCACTTGCGCATTTCCGTCGTCAGCAAGGTTTGCCAGCGTTGGCAATAAACTTTGGCCCTTGGACCGGATTAGGAATGGCTCAAGAACTTGAACTTGACGAGTTCTTCGAAAAAGCCGGCATTAACCCGATCACAGCAAGTAATGGCGAGAAAATTTTCAACTACCTATACCGTTTTGACAGTGCAAACGTTCTGATTGCACCAATAGACTGGACCCATTCTGACACTCTATTCCCATTGGGTGTTCCTGCACTGATGTCTAACTTACTGCCTCAAGTCGATAAAGACTCTGACAACGCTGTAGAAAAAATCGACTTTTCAGAAGCGCTAAAAACAACACAGGGAGACGCTCGAACCTTACTCATAACTGGCTTTTTGAAAGAACAACTTTCATTGACAACCAAAATTGACATTGAATCATTGGATGAAAAAGTTGGCATACTTGACCTAGGTCTCGATTCGCTTCTGAGCACAGCCTTTAAAAATAAAATCGAAGCAGAGATGCCTGTAACCGTGCCTTTGGTTGATCTTTTAAAAGGCCCCTCGATCGAAAAACTTGCGCTTCAATTGGAAGAAGCCTTGTCATAATCTCATAATAATTCCACAGGTGGTGGGAGTTTCACTCTTATCACCTGTGATGACTGCACTTCAGGAATAACATATAGGGAAATAACTATGAACAAAAAGTTTATCGTTGGTAACTGTTTTACTCGATTTGCTCAAGGAGCCAACATTGTCTTGTTGGATCAATTCAAATTACTACTCCAATCGGGCGATATTGATCCAAGCGTTAACTACTGGGTAGGTCAAGGCATAACAGCCTCTGACATTCATGATCTCAATGCTCTTCACATCAATCTAAAAAGCGTGTTATCCGGTACAGACTTTGTATTGAAAGATCACCACATTGCGCATAAACGCAGACCGGAGAACTGTCACATAAGTGTCCCAGTAAAGCTTTCTGAGGGTAAATATCAAATGAACGTTGTGATTGATCCTAACTGTGCAGAACTTAACGACCACATAACCGGTGAACATATTAACGGCACAATCCTAATGGAAGCTGTTCGACAATCATGCATTGGTGTCACAGAGAGGTTTTTCATCACTGGCAACAAGAGCCCTTACTTTATATTGAAAGAAATGAATTCGGTGTATTCAAGCTTTTTATTCCCTCTACCAATCACAATGGACTACACCATTATTTCGCATGAAATCAAAGGCAATTACCAGACTGAATTCGAGATTGAAGCAACGATGTATCACGTTGTCAGTGAACCTGCCTGCAAAATAAAAGCCGTTTTTTCGACCTACGAAAAAGCCCCTATGGAAGAATTTGAACAAGTTATGGCCGCCGATAGCCCTGCATTGTTTAAATAAAAGGAATTCAAGAACATGACCCAGAATTACATTGTATTTTCAGACGTTGACGAAACCATCATCAAATTTAAGAGCATGTTGAAGTTCATGGACTTCTTCCTATTCGAAAGTGACTACACCGTTCATGAAGATGCTCAGCCAAAGAAAGAAGAGTACTTGGAAATCAAACGCCTCGTGAAAGATCCAAATCAAAAACGCGAAGTACTCAATAAACGCTTTTATGAGATGTTTGAAGGCATTAAACAAACCGACCTTCAGAAATCAGCCAAAGCATGGCTCGAACGTATTTTAGAGCAAGGCAATCTTTTTGTGGAAGGTACGGTAAAAGAGCATAAAGCACATAAAGAAAACGGCGCTGAACTTGTGTTGGTATCAGGTTCTTTTAAAGACATCCTCGCCCCCATTGTTGAGTATACAAATGCAGATTATTTGTTGTGCTCAGATTTAGAAGTGGTCGATGGCAAATACACAGGCAACTTACTTCAGCAAGTGATCGGCGAAGGTAAATGGCAAGTCATCTCACAACACATTGAAGGTAAAGATATTAACTTATCCGAATGCTATGCCTATGGAGACCATGAATCGGACCTTTGCTTTATGGAAAAGGTTGGCAACCCTGTAGTAGTTGGCCATTCAGAATCCATGAAAAAGTTAGCTAAAGACAGAAAATGGAAATTCATTCCAGCCTGAGTTTTTTAGCCTCCATAATAAGCAGATTTAAATTAACTTTTTCACAAGACATTCAAGGATAGACTGTATGTTAATTGACGACATTTATACTATGGACCTCACAACACAAGGTCCCTTTTACCCGCCTAGTGAGCTTATGGATGAAGGTGGAAATTTTGTTGTGATTGGAAAAATCATTCAAAAAGATCGCAGCATTACGTGGGGCACCGCCATTGTTAGTCAGAGTTCCAAAGTGCCAGAGTTTGGAAAAATAGAACCTTATGATGTCATTAAGCTATTGTCTCCTGATGAGATAAATGCATCAGATACAGTTCTGCACACTCTCCCTCTTCCACTCCCCTGCAATAACTACCCAATGGTTTTTGCACCAGACCAAGTACCAAATGCACCAGAGCACGAACGGCCTTCTGCCCCCTTGCACGAAGCGTACATACCAGATATTCGTCCTGAAGATGGCCGAAAAATAACTACGCCGATTACGTTAAAGCAGTGGTGCCAAGCTAAAGGTATCATGCGTTTACGAATTCCGACGTCACAAACAGAAGCCTTATTCGATTTTGAGTTCGAAGGATTGATTCCCGACAGTCTATATACGGTGATGACTTTGCGAACACATAATATTAATCCGACAAACCCAACTCGACCTGGTGTTCTGGGCGTTCCTAATGTTTTTGTCACCGACAAAAATGGCAAAGCAGCGTATTCAGCAACAATGCCAAACCCGTTTCCAAAAGGAGAAGGTGCCAATCGAATTATTGATGTGATTGTATTGTGGATAAGCTCTCAAATGAGTTTTGGGGGAGCAATTGGTCATTTTGGTTTAGGTGGGGATATCCACGCACAGTTGAAATTCAAAGACTCACCATTTGCCAAGTACACGACAAATAGTCCGGAAATTCTGGAGGTGACTGAATGAGCCGCGAAGTCTCAATGTACGGCAGCGCATTAATTGCCTGTAGCGCAATTATGTTGGCTCTAGGTTCAATCGTCATGATTCAACCTATCTTTGAAGAATTAGCTAATTCGTTTCAATACGCAGTGACGGACATTCGTCTTTCATTCAGTCTGGTCAGTTTAAGCTATGCCATTTCATTCTTTTTAATAGGTCCACTGACCGATAAGTTTAATTTAAAACGCATGGCCGTTTTAAATTTATTTGGATTAGCTGTCTTTATTGCCTTGTTAAGTATTAGTTCAAGCTTTGTTCTATTTAACATTGCCATAATAGGCGTCGGTGTTTTTGCAGCAGGAACCGTTGCAACATTTTTCCCCTACATGACTAAAATAGCACCACCAGAAAAACGCGGTAAATACTTAGGATTTTGTTTAAGTGCTACGGTCACCGGGATCATTTTTGGTCGCGCTGCCATTGGGCTACTCACCGAGCCCTTAGGCTGGCAATGGGCATTTTTATGCTATGCAGGTCTTGTCGTATTTGTTTGTGTAATGACACTTTTTCTTGGTGCTGTCGCTAAAAATAAAAGTGATCAATTAACACTGCTCCAGCAGTACATCCAATCACTAACCTTACTAAAAAATGGTGCTGTACTTAAAAGTTGTATCGCCGGGTTTATGTTGTTCATTGCCTACTTGGGCATACTGACATTCTTAACCTACCACCTTACCGGCCCACCTTTCTCTTTCTCATCGGCCGAAATTGGGTGGGTTAGTTTTCCGGGTATAATTGCTGCCTTTCTCGCCCCGATGGCCGGTGGTTTAGCCCAAAAACACGGCTACAAAAAAGTGGTTTTGACTGGTGTTGTCATTGCATTGTTGTCGCTCATTTTATTATGTATCGCATCAACATTTGCCCATTTGCTCATTGGATTATTACTCTTGTACTCTGGTATCTACATCTGCCAGCCAGCTGTTTTTTTTCACATTACCCAAGTACTAGATGCTAGCAAAATTGGAGCGGCCTCTTCATTTTACCTGCTTGCCTGTTTATCTGGAGGTAGTTTCGGCAGCTATTTTCTGGGACCAGTTTGGTTTTATTGGGGCTGGTTAGGAGTCAGTTTTTCTTGTGCAATAGCCATCATACTAGCCCTGACACTCAGTACATTCTCCCTACCCCAAAAACAACCCTCAATAGAAGGAGCTTAAGCAATGCCCACACAACCCGATTTAGAATTAATTAGTTTTAAGCTGTGCCCCTTTGTGCAGCGAACGGCCATAGTGGCGCAAGAGAAATCCGTCGACCTAAAAGTCACTTACATTGATTTGAAAAATAAACCTGATTGGTTTCACAACGTTTCACCCTTCGGCAAAGTACCTGTTTTGCGTGTAGGGGACAAAGCCGTCTTTGAGTCTTCGGTGATTATGGAATACTTCGATGATATTACTGAAGATTCGCTAAGACCTCAAAACTCGCTAACACATGCCATCAATCGAAGTTGGATTGAATTTGGAAGCGAACTTATTATGGATCAATTCAATTACCTAAGAAGCGAAACTAATAGTCAATTAGAACAAATGCGGAGTAAATATGAGAGCTCTCTCGCTAAGTTAGAAGCGGCCTTAGTGCACGAACCATTTTTTAACGGTACAGACTTTTGTCTGATTGATGCGGCTTTTGCCCCCATTTTTAAACGACAAGATATTTTAACCAGCATCTCGGGTGAAAATCCAATTTCACAGTTCCCTAAAGTGTTGAACTGGGGCAAACACCTAAGCGAAAAAAGTAGTGTACAAGCGTCACTGCCAACCGATTTTGAAAAAATATTTATTTCCACATTTGGCGGTATGGGTGGCGTGCTATTCAGCCAAGAATTGTTGACAGAGGGGTAAAATATGACATTAGAAAAATTGAAAAAACAAGGAATCTTAGTCAGTAGTTTAATCCCCCGTGTGGGCTTGGGCTGTATGGGAATGAGTGAATTTTATGGTTCAAACGATGAAAATAAAAATCTCGAAATCCTAGATAGAGCCGTTGAAATCGGATACCGACATTTTGATACTGCTGACATGTACGGCATGGGTCACAACGAGGAATTACTCGGCAAGTTTATCAAATCTCATAACCGACAAGATCTCTTTATCGCATCAAAATTCGGTATTAAGCGTGACCCAGGAGACGGATTATCTCGAGTGGTCGATGGTAGTCGCAAGTACATACGTGAGGCAATTTATAAATCGCTGGATCGCCTCGGAGTTGACTACTTAGACTTGTACTATGTGCACCGCAAAGATCTCTCGACTCCTATTGAAGAAACAGTTTCTACTTTATCTGAATTGGTGTCAGAGGGATTAATCAAAGGTATTGGACTGTGCGAGGTCTCAATCGAAACCTATTCGAAGGCTCTCTCAGTTCATCCGATTGCAGCGGTTCAAACTGAGTACTCATTGCTCTCCAAAGGTCCCGAAGACGGTATATTGCAAATGTGTAAGGCCAACAACACCGCGTTTGTTGCATACAGTCCAATGAGTCGCGGATTATTGACAGGGGAACTTACTGCAGAAACTATTAAGCGAGAAGGTGATGCTCGACAGTACCTACCTCGTTTTTCAGATGAAAACATTCAGAAAAATTTGGCTTTGATTTCGTCGCTTAAAGAATTAGCTATAGCAAAAAACTGTACGTTGGCACAAATCGCTTTGTCATGGGTCCTGCACCAAGATGAACACATCCACATCATTCCGGGTACTCGCCGTGAAAAGTACCTGATTGATAACTTCGCGAGCCTTGAAGTATCTCTTTCCAAGCAAGAGCTGACAGAATTGCAATCTCATTTTTCAGACGAATCCGTTTCAGGTGGGCGCTATCCAGAAGCCGCTATGACAGGCATCAACAAATAGATAAAACACATTATTCTTGGAGAATATCATGAGCGAAAAAATTGAAATTACCGCATTCATCAAATCGATCCCTGGTAAGTCGGAGGAATTACGCGAAGCCATTGTCGAATTGATTGAAGAAACCGTAAAAGAGCCCGGCTGTGAAGTATTTAAGGTATTCCAAACTCCTGAAGATTCTGAGATGTTTGTTCTCTGGGAGGTTTTTACAGATCAAGAAAACTTTCAGCACCACATGGGTAAAGACTATACCAAGAAATACTTTTCACTTGGATTAACGGAATCAGTCTCTGCAACCAAACACATTGAAGTGACTCGTGAGTTACTTTCAACTACATAAGGCTACTACCTTAGCAATTTAATTTTGCTTCGGTATTTCGGGCATCTCGAATTCGAGTTGCCCGGATGCCTAGGGAATAAAAAAAGGATTTTTTATGTCGTCTTCCACTTGGTTTCAAACCATCAAGGCTTGCCCATTTCCAGCTCTTCGACTTTTCATGTTTCCGTACGCTGGCGGGAATGCCCGGATATTTAATCACTGGGCAAAATCCATTCCCCAAAATATAGAGGTTTTAGCTCTGCAGTTACCGGGGCGTGGTGAGCGTATTACGGAGCAACCACAGTCGAATATAGACTCGCTACTCAATACATTGGAAATAGAGTTCTCTACGTATAACGCCAACGCCGTTCCATTTGTGTTTTTGGGACATAGCCTTGGGGCAAGAATTGCGATTGAGTTAACGTATCGATTTTATGCCCGTCAGAAAACGCTTCCCATTCATTTTATCGCCTCAGGTGCACTCTCACCTGATTTAAAAAGAATACAGATAAATACTTCTAGCATGTCTAACTGTGCATTTGTCGAGTTACTTAAAAGAATCGGGGGCACCCCCAAAAACATCCTTGAAAATAATGAACTCATGCAGCTAATTCTTCCAGCAATAAAAGCCGACTTTTGTCTTGCGGAATCGACCAAACCAATCAAGCCAAACCCTTTACCCATTGGCGCAACCATTTTGAACGGAAAGAGTGATTTCAAAGACACTGAACTACAAATAAAGCACTGGCAAACGCATTTTTCAGCTGAAATTAAGTCGCACATATTCAACGGCGGCCATTTCTTCATTAATGAACACGCAAACGAAGTTATGCCAATCGTAAGCGATATACTACGACAATTAATCTTTGATATTCAGACGAATCAGACAGTCACACTAAAGCGGGTCATTTAAGTCAAAATATCCATGAACAAAGAAGACTTGCAATCACAACACATGCACAATCATTAAAAGTTATCTATAAGGATAGTTGTTCATATCGTACAAAATTAACTGCTGTACAGACTTAAACCAAACAGATTTATAAGCTATATAACTGTCTGTCCCACTAAACAGGCCAGTCACAGCGAAATATTTTCTGACCAAACGTTTAACCAACAGCCTTCCTTCTTCTCCTTAAAGAAAGAGGAAGACGATTGGTTACCGCAAGTTTAGTTAGCTTTAATCTGACAAACTACTTCGCCGCCTTCAAAAACACACAATTCACCTTCTTCCATTTGTTGCCAAGTCTCGTCATGTGTCAAAGGCTGTGTCGCAATCACGGTGACGACGTCTTTGTCGGTGGTAACTTCTTTGAAATCAATAATGACGTCTTCGTCGGATAAAGTGGCTTTTTTGAACGGTGCGCGTCGGGTGATCCAGTGCAATTTGGTGGTACAGAAACAATATAAGCGTACACCGTCAGACAACATCATGTTGAACACACCACGACTCTTTAGTTGTAAGGCTAATTCCGACAGTATGGTTGATATTTCGTCCAGTGATGGTTCGCTTTCGCCCAAGTGAGCTTGAAGCTGCTCAATGATCCAGCAAAAAGCCCGCTCAGAATCTGTGTTACCTAGTGGATGATACTGTGTGATAGGCAGTGTGTTTGCATCTTCAAGTTGTCCATTATGCGCGTAAGACCAAGTTTTATCCCACAATAAGCGGCTAAACGGATGCGTGTTTAACAAACACACCGCACCCACGTTGGCTTGTCGAATATGGCTAATGACGATGTCACATTTTAATGATGTATTACTAATCACTTCTGCTATGTCTGAGTCCGCACTTGGGCTTGGATCATGTAATGTCCATACATTAGTATCACGGTACATGGCCATTCCCCAGCCATCTTTATGAGGACCAGTACGCCCACCACGAGCGCGTAAACCAGAAAAGCTAAAGCAAATATCAGTTGGCACATTGGCACTCATGCCCAATAACTCACACATCGTCTGTATCATCACTCTTAAGGGATTTGTTTTTTTGCATACGGCGATACAAAAATATACCAGTGGCGATAATTAAAATACCGCCCAGATTTAAGCCTATGTACATCATCCATTCTGTTTTTGACAAGCTATCCGTCTTTTCAACGGTCTTATCAACATCTGACACTTCAAGGTCAGCGGCATCAAGTTCAGAAGACTGCTTACCACTCTCTTCTGCTTCATCAACTACCGAGACCGCAGGAAGAACCATGACTGGCATCAAGTCTCTATTGGATGAAGGGATTGACATTAATAACATGCTAGTAGGATCAATATCGTCCAACCTTACCGTCGGCGCTTCATCCCCTTTCCGGTTAAAGTGCCAAAAGGGTGTCCAATAGTCGAAACGCAATCCAGTTTGGGTCATACCAATGAGCTTAGCTCGAACTTTCACATTATCGTCCGCGGACACTGGAATAATTTTTTCCCAATAACCTTGGCCAACCAATGGCATCTCTTCTGTTTCAGTCGTGCCATTGTTGTAGGTAAACTCAAGCTTTACATTTGAACGTGATACATTCAGTTTCAGGTTGACTGGATGGGCTGAAAAAGCAATTAAGTTACCACCTGGGTTTGTGCCTTTAAAGTCGATAGCAGGATGCACGGTAAAATATTGGCTGAGCTGTCGCGAAAATGTTTTGCCATCCAACAGACTCACCAATTCATAATTACCCGGCTCGCTAATGCCTTCTAAACGCAGCTTAAATTGTCCATTGGTTCGTGCCATATCGTGAGACAAAATGGTTTCTTTTTGCTCTCCACTCAAACGTACTAAAGTTTGCTTTACCGTCACCAAATTCAGAATATTATCGTCTTTAATAATCACGTTTTTTTGGAACAAACCAACGGTTGAATAAATTGGTTCATTCACAAATATAATGGGAGCAATTTTAGTCGCTTGCGCACTTAGGTTGGTAATCACCCTAATGCTGCTACGCTCAAAGTCGACATTATTAACTTTCCACACACCCGCATCCGGCTTACGCACTGTGATTAGTGTGTAATGGTCCGATGCCGCAACAGAAGCATCACGATAAGTAACCAGAGACAAAAGCGAGCCATCGGGTTTAACGATATGTGGTTGTATACCATTGTCATGAAACACCACTAGCGTTAGCTCATCAATTGCATCGTCAACAACAAATTGATTACCATCAAATGGCAATTCATCAGAGGGTGATGCCTGTGTAAAAATTCGATCAAAGGTATCGAGTAAATCTTCTGGAATGGCCACTTCTGTATGAGTTGCATCGGTTCTTAGCGAAAGAGATTCAAGTAGGTCTTTATCGGTATAACCAGTCATAGACACTGTATGAAGATGAATGTCTCGCTCTTCCAACCTAACCATTAACTCATTTAAAATACGGTTACGTGAAGTTTTGTTTACCGCCTCATCCAAACTAATATCAACCATGCCGTCCGTCACCAGAATCCAGTGACGGTTAAATTCAGGCGCTAAGTTTCCTGAGTCCGGTGTGTCCAGCAAGAGTCTAATAATGGCTTCTAGGTCGGTTTTGACATCCTGCGTGACATAGCTGTTTACATAGCTGGCTAATTTAGACTTTGTGGCTTTATTGACGATAGATTCTGGTAACAGCACACGAGGCTCTTCCCCAAACAACCAAATGCCTAAGGACGCTTTTTCTTCAGGGGCGAGATTTGATATAAGACGAAGCGCTTCCGAGGTGAGCTTATCAGGATCACTGATCAGCATACTGCCAGAAGCATCCACAATAACGCGGAATTGAGTGTCCGCCTGACTCAACGGCACCCAAAAGGACAATACAGCCGATAACAACACAGTATTTATTTTCAACCACTTCACGTTTGCGAACTCCTTGAACTACTTTGCTGAAATTAGCGACCATTCACCGCAACTAAGTTATATCATACGGCTCGGGTGTACCATGTACCCACTTGATAATATGGGTTTCCCATTCATCTTCGTCAACTGCTTGCTCGTTCACGGCATAGTGTCGAACCGTCAATCCTTGTCGAAGCATTTCTTTGTTACTACCAACCACCAAAGGGTGCCAATTTGGCAACGCTTTCGTTTCATGTAAGACGCGATAACTGCAGGTATCTGGTAACCATTGAAACTCATCAATTTGATCCGGTGTTAACGTAATACAGCTCGGCACTTCCGTTTTCCGAGTCTCATATACCTTACATTGGCAACTTGCAGCATTCAGCTGATGACAAGAAAGATTGGTATAAAAGACCTCTTCTGTATCATCATCCTGCAACTTTTGAAGACAACATTTACCACAACCATCGCAAATAGACTCCCACTCTACAGGAGACATTTTCTCCAGTGGCGTGGTTTTCCAAAAAGGCTCGTAACGCTTTGCAATCATTATCTGAACCCAAGTAGTTAATACACAGCTTGTGTCGGAGTTTTATACAAATCCAACAGATACTCTTCTTTTACTGGCGGTAGCTGCAAGTAAAAACCTTTTTCCCGAATGCCTTTAATGACGTTTTCAGGATTCGCTCTCGCCAGCTTACTTTCTGCTGTTAGCAGCACGACCATTGCGCTAATCCCCTTTCCAAAGCGTGTCATTAGCTCTTCAGGAATGTCTTTAAGACCTAGGCTTTTTTCTACATACAAGTACATCCCATCATGTTTTGAAGAGCGAAATACTTGTACAATTAAATGCTGTTTCATAATTTTCTCTTGGCGAGTTATTCGCCATGTTAGGGCTTTTTAAACTTTTCTATTTTTTGAATGTATTTAATATGGGATCAACAATAACGTCTCGTCGCCACCCTTTTATGGCAGGGTTCTGCCAGTCCACAGGACTACCGTCAAACAAGTGTCGCACTAAAGGATCTAACAGTTTACGCTTCATCATGGCTTCTGGCGCAATCTTTAATGTTTCAGATTGTTCACGAACAAAAGACTTAATCGATTTGGTTAAATCTCCCGCTTGAGAAGGCAACGGCACATCCAACGGCAACTGGTACTCATCCGCAGACAATTCGTTTACCAAAGCGACATTTTGTAAGATCACCTCACCGTATAAACGATGTTGACGTCCAGTCAGTTCTTCTGCCTCAGAAACCGCTTTATGATGAGTCGGTAAGGTATTCGCCAAAGACCATAATGTACGATCTTTTAATATCTGACCTTTAGGAACGTCTTCTTTTCGAGCTTGCTCATCACGCCAAATAAACAACAACCTCAACAGTGTTAAACCGGCTGGAGACAAACGCCACGCCGTTTTAATACCAGCCCAATTCTGCTCAGGGTCAGAATTCATCTGATATTGCCACTTCAGCGACTCACAGTCTTCCAACACCCACTCAAGCATGTTTTTTTCTTCTAAGCGGGCAATTTGCATTGGATACATTTTTGCCAAGTACACAACGTCTAGCGCCGCATAACGTTTTTGTGCATCGGTCAATGGACGTTGAACCCAATCCGAACGCGTTTCGTCTTTTGCAACTTCGATCTGCAAATATTCATGAATCAGCTTCACATAACTCAATGACCATTGGGCGCTCGCATAGGCTTCACCGATCTGAGTGTCGTAAAACGGTATTGGTAATACGCCCAATAAACGATCAAATACATCGAGATCTTCAGAACAAGCGTGAAATACCTTCATCACAGAAGGATTCACCATTAACGCTCGAAGCGGTTCCCATTCGTCAATACTCAATGGATCAATTAGCACGGCTTTATCACCTTCACTAATTTGAATGAGCCCCGTAATAGGAAAATAGGTCGTGCGACGAATAAATTCCGTGTCGACCGCAATGACTGGTAACTGCGCCCAGTAATCACACCATGTCGCCAGCGATTCGTTATCCGCAACCCAAATAATATTCAGAGCATCATCTTGATCATTCATACTAGAGTTTCTTCCGTCCCTCTAGCGCCAACGCCAGAGTATTCCCATCAACGTATTCCAGCTCACCACCCATAGGAACTCCATGAGCGATTCGACTGACATTGATGTTCAATGTTTTTAATTTCTCGGCGATATAGTGACAAGTGGCTTCACCTTCTACCGTCGAGTTAGTGGCAATAATCGCCTCTTCTACTTCGTTATGCTGTACCAAGGCTTCAAGACGATCTAAGCCTAACTCTTCAGGACCAATGCCATCAATCGGTGACAAATGCCCTAATAAAACAAAGTAACGTCCTGTGTAAGTGCCCGCCGACTCAATCGCCACAACATCCGCTGGCGTTTCAACAATACACAGACGCTTAGCGTCGCGCTCGGGATCTCGGCAAAGTTGACACTCTGACTCTTCCGTCAATGTACGACAACTTGAACAACGCCCGACTTTGTCGAGCGCTTCACGCAATGAATTCGCTAGTCTATCGGCCCCTTGATGACCACGCTCCAATAAATACAGCGCCATTTTCTGAGCCGATCTTGGACCGACGCCTGGTAAACAGCGCAATGATTCAATTAATTCTTTTATTAAGGGACTGAACAAAGCAAACTCCTAGAACGGCATTTTGAAACCGGATGGCAAGGACATACCCGCCGTTGCAGATTCCATTTTTTCTTTTTGACTCACTTCAATGTTACGCACCGCATCGTTAACCGCGGCCGCAATTAAGTCTTCTAGCATTTCTTTGTCATCCGCGAACAAAGAGTCATCAATAGATACACGCTTTACATCATGACGGCCCGTCATCACAATTTTGACAAGGCCAGCGCCCGCTTGACCTTCGACTTCCATGTTGGCAACTTCTTCTTGCGCCTTTTGCATGTTTTCCTGCATTTGCTGCGCTTGGCGCATCATGTTACCCATACCACCTTTAAACATAACTTTCTCTCCAAATTAAGCTTTAACTTTAACTGTATCGTAAACCAACTGTGCACCCATCGTAGCCGATAGCGCTTGTACAACTGGATGTGAATTTAAATGTTCGATAGCGACCTGCAAGGCTTCCGCGCGTTTACTCGCTGCAAATTCCTCTGCCGTCACACCACTGGTGTCTTCCACCGTATCTATGATCAAAGGCACAGACATAGCGAAAAAATCGCTTAATGCCCCTTGTACTTGCTCGTAGCGTGCTTGATTAAGCATGTGCCCATATTCCAAAGGTACTTCCAAACGAATGCCTTGATCACTGGCATCCACCAAGCTGGAATTCATTAAAATATTCTGTACCAATCCCGTCAAAGATAAACGCGGCGCCACCAGCCACCATAGCTTCATGGTCAATTCATTATAGTGACTTAACGCTGGCATCGGCATCGCTAATGCTGGTTGTGCTATAGTATCAGGGACTTTTGACAACCGCGTGTCAGGCTCTTTGTTTTCTTCGATCTGCGGTGAGGCAATAGGTTCCGCCCCTAATGCATCAACTAAGTCTGCTGCTGGATTAAAGGGATTAATGATATCTGCAATTTCTCGCTCTTCGGCTTCCTCTTCGTCCTCATCATCCTCGTCTGTCGCCGCGTCTAAATACTCGGCTTCTGCGACGACGAACGGCTTACAGTCTTGTTCCGATGATAGAATCGGCTCTGGCTCAATCGCCACCAACCGCTCTTCTATTTGCGGCTCTGCTTGTTCTAACGGTTCTCTTTCTTGTAACGACTCTGCGTCTTGTAATGCTGTCGTTTCAGCGAATGTAACGTCTTCTGGTGAAACCTGTGTTATCGATTTTTTCACCTCAACGGCCTGTGGCTCAACCAGTGGTTCAATGTTTTCTTCTTCAAAAGAAACCGATGCTTCGGTAGGAGACTCTTCTGGTGCGTCTTCCCAAGGTGGATGTTCCGCGACAGCAGAAGCAAGCGCTTCTTTTTTGTCTATTATTGTTGTCGGTGTCGCCAGCACGGTGGATGTCGATGGCGTTTCTACCGCGTCATCGACGGCAATATCTACTAACTCATCGTCGGGTGTTTTTTTTTCTGTTGTGGCGTGCGACGGGGCATCAACTTCCGGCGCTGTTTGTATTGCTGCCGGCGCGTTATGGCTCATCACCATAGGTGGCACAGGACGAAAGGCAATTAACCTTAACATCAGCATTTCAAAGCCAGCACGGGCTGAATGCGCCAGGTATAAATCACGACGACCAATCAACAAGCTCTGATACATAACTTGTATTTCTTCAGAGCTTACATTGGCAGCAATAGTTTGAATTCTAACCAAATCCCCAAGCTGATCAGCCAGAGCACCCGGCACCTGTTGCTCTATCGCTACGCGATGCAAGGTATCCAATAAACTACCACAAATCGCCGTAAAATCAGGTTGATAATCAGCAAGCTGCTCTATAAGAGACAGCACTTGTGCGGCATTTTTAGAGACAACCACTTCCAATAAGTCCAACACCTGAGCTTGGTTAATCAGGCCCAACATAGCCGTCACGCCAGATTCAGAAATGGTGCCATTACCAAATGCAATTGCCTGATCCGTCAAACTCAACGCATCACGCATACTGCCATTCGCCGCTTGACCTATTTGCCATAACGCGGGCTGATCAAAGTTGACCTTTTCTGCATTAAGCACAGTTTGCAAATAATCGACCACGCGCTGTGGTGTCATGTTTTTAAGATTGAATTGCAAACAACGGGATAACACAGTGACAGGGAGTTTTTGCGGGTCGGTTGTCGCCAATAAAAATTTAACGTGTTCTGGCGGCTCTTCCAGTGTTTTTAATAAGGCATTGAAAGAGTGAGTGGACAGCATGTGCACTTCATCTATCAGGTAGACTTTAAAACGGCCGCGAGTCGGCGCGTACTGCACGTTTTCCAGTAATTCACGGGTATCTTCTACTTTGGTACGAGACGCCGCATCCACCTCGATAAGATCAATAAAACGACCTTCCGCAATCTCGCGACAGCTATCGCATGTGCCGCAAGGTTCAGGTGAAATTCCATTGGTTTCACAGTTCAAGCATTTAGCAAAGATGCGGGCAATGGTGGTTTTACCAACACCGCGTGTTCCGGTAAACAGATAGGCGTGATGTAAACGCTGTTGGCGTAAAGCATTCACCAACGCTTGAAGTACGTGGTCTTGCCCAGCCATTTCAAGAAAATTCTGCGGGCGCCATTTACGTGCTAAAACTTGATAACTCATGATGGATACTGGCTGATAAAAAGCGATTTTTTATTGTACGGCAGTCCGAAGCATTTCGAAACCACTCTTAGTCTACTGTACGACAGGTAATAGAGAGAAATAACAAAAAACTTCACTATAAAGATCAATAGCTTGTATTTAGAACAAAAAAACGCCCAACATAGTCGGGCGAATTCCAAGTAGACTAGCTCGCTTTGGCTGCACGCACTTTACGCTGACGCTCTTTTTCCAACACTTTTTCAGCGCGATGTTTTTCAACAGCACCAAGCACTTCCGCACCGATATGTTCTTCACCACGAGCATGCGCAAGTTGAACTTGATGCTCACGCTCGATGAAACGCTGGCGTTGCTCGTCGGTAAATTTATCAAAGCAATGCACACAGCTCACACCCTGAACATAGCGTTCGTCTTGTTTTTCGTCTTCTGTGATTGGCATACGACAAGCGTGACATTGGTCATATTTGCCTTTTTCTAGATCGTGGTTAACAGAGACGCGATTATCAAACACAAAACAGTCTCCTTCCCACATAGTGTCTTCTTTCGGCACCTCTTCTAAGTATTTCAAGATGCCACCTTCAAGATGGTAAACCTCATCAAAACCCTGCTCCAACATGTACGCTGTGGATTTTTCACAGCGAATGCCGCCCGTACAAAACATGGCGACTTTTTTGTGCTTAGCAGGATCTAGGTTTTCTTTTACATAGGTAGGAAATTCGCGGAACGTATCAGTTTTAGGGTTAACCGCATTTTTAAAGGTACCGATTTGAACTTCATAGTCATTGCGAGTATCCACTAAGATCACGTCGGGATCAGAGATCAAAGCATTCCACTCGTTTGGCTTAACATACGTGCCTACGACGCGTTTAGGGTCGATCCCTTCAACACCCATAGTAACGATTTCTTTTTTAAGCTTCACTTTGGTGCGGTAGAACGGCATGCTTTCGTCATAAGACTCTTTAGAAACAATATTGTCTAGGCCGGGCTGCTGATCCAACCACGCCAATAAGGCATCAATTCCTTCACGAGGCCCTGCCACGGTGCCGTTAATGCCTTCGCTTGCCAATAACAAAGTGCCACGAATTGCATTATCTTCTAATGTTTTTTGAAGCGGTTCACGAATGGACTCGAAATGAGGCAGTTCAACAAATTTATAAAGGGCACAAACAACGACGTTAGACATATTCTTTCTCCTATGCGATCTGGAACGTAAAACCAGAGCAATTAAACAAGGCGCGCATTATAGAGATTTATAACAACCTTTTCGAGGCTATCACTATAAAAATCTAATACATCATGTGGATTAAAAACAAACATATCGTTTTATTGATCTGGATCAAGCGTCATGCCGGTGGTGTTATTAATGCGAAACCAACCCGCAATACTGTGACGAGTTCGATTGGCCACAACAACCTCATGATAAAAGCACTCACTCAGAAAAACTGCAAAGCGTCCTTTTTTTGGGTAAAAACGCCCTATTTCAATCACTGGATCGTTCTCATCGTAGATAACTAACTCACCACCTTCTCCGTCCTGCCAATCTTCGTTCAAATACAAAACAGTCGACAAAATACGGTTACTTTCACCTTTAAAGGCATCTAGGTGCTTTTCATAAAAAGCGCCCTTTTCATAACGAGCAAAATGCGCCTCATAATCAAACAACCCCAAAAACAATCGACGGTTAAGCGCCACGCGTAATCCCTCCATCGCCCTCAAAAAATCTTTTTTTATGGGTTTGTCCGGGTCGATCCATTGAATATAGTCACGGCGAGTATCTAAAACCACTTGATGATCTTGTTTTCGCCCTACGCCTGCTTGCTGCATGTAGGCGATGTGAATATTCTCCACTTCATCCATCAAAGCCTGAGTGAACTCCGTTGAAAAAAAGTCATCCTGAACACTCCAGCCTTTTGTTTGTAGATCCATTAGCAGATTAGAAAACGGTTCTTCTCGACTGAACGCAGGAATGGAGTTTTCAACATACAAACTTTTAACTGGCTGGACTTCGATAGGCATAGATAAGTTCATCACTTATAAAAAGATCACGTGCAAAAAGGCAAAATAGCGACTGCGGCTATGATACTGTAGCCCAACAGACAACACATCAAGATTTCGCCACATAGATTTAAAATAAGATGAGCCAACCATTCATATTACGAGACTATCAAAATCAAGCCGTTGAGGCGTCTCTCACTCACTTTCGCAGCAGTGACGATCCTGCTGTTATTGTTCTTCCTACTGGCGCGGGTAAAAGCCTTGTTATTGCAGAGTTGAGCCGCCTTGCAAAGGGGCGAGTCATTTGCCTTGCTCACGTTAAAGAACTGGTAGAACAAAATCACGCTAAGTTTCTTGCCACAGGCGCTTCCGCTGGTATTTTTTCCGCCGGTTTAAGCCAAAAAAACAGCTCATCAAAAACAACCTTTGCCAGCATTCAATCCATTTCTGCGAACCTCACCGCGTTCAATGAACCAGCGAGCCTCATCATCATTGATGAATGCCACCGGGTCAGCATGGAAGAAAGTGGCCAATACAACAAAACTATCGAGCACTTTAAGGCGCTCAACCCTAAGGTTAAAATCCTTGGATTAACGGCAACACCGTATCGACTAGGAAGTGGCTGGATTTATCATCGCCATTACCACGGCTACACTCGTCAATGCACAGACTCTATTTTCAAAAAATGCATTTTTGAATTACCTCTGCAACACATGGTGAAAAAAGGCTATTTAACGCCACCGATTCATTATGATGCCGCTATTGCCCATTATGACTTTAGTCTTCTCACAGAAAGCTTAGACGGTGAACAAAACACCGATGATATTGCTTTAAATGAACTCATCCACAAATACCCCCGTGTTACCAAAGCAGTGGCAGAACAAATACTCCAGCTCAGTCAAGATCGACAAGGCGTGATGATTTTTGCGGCAACAATAGACCATGCCAAAGAGATTGCGAGTTACTTCTCAGAAGCACAAACGGCCCTCATTACGGGTAAGACAAAAATCAAACAGCGCGACGCACTAATAACTAAGTTTAAAGCCAAAGAGATAAAGTTTCTCGTCAATGTTTCTGTGCTAACCACGGGGTTTGATGCGCCTCATGTAGACGTAATCGCCATTTTACGGCCAACTCAATCCATTAGTTTATTCCAACAAATTGTCGGTCGCGGCCTACGATTAAGTCCGGGTAAAAAAGACTGTTTGATTCTGGATTACACCAATAATGGCTACAATATATTCCAACCTGAGATTGGCGAAAAGTGCCCAACTCAAGATTCAGTCGCCGTGCAAATACATTGCCCTGAATGTGATTTCGCCAATACATTTTGGGGGAGGAAAGACGCCGAAGGTAATATCATTGAACATTTTGGACGCCGCTGTCACGGGCTAATAGAAACTGCTGAAGGTGAAGTGCAATGCTCGTATCGCTTTCGCTTTAAACGCTGCCCCTATTGCAACGAAGAAAATGACATTGCAGCAAGGCGGTGTCAACACTGTTCAGAAAAGCTCATCGACCCTGACGATTTATTAAGAAGTGCGCTAAACCTAAAAAACAACAAGGTATTGCGCTGCTCTGACATTACGCCGGAGATCGATGCAAAAGACAAGAGCATCAAAATCACCTATCACGATGAAGATGGACTAACGCTGTCTGAGACGTTTCGCTTTAACTACAAGAAGTCACGACAGGCTTTTAACGACCTTTTCGGCCGCCGCATCGCCAATGGCATCCAATCCGTTCAATTCGACACCCTAGAAGAGCTTGAACCCTTCTTACCTTATCTTCCAACACCCGATTTCGTCATCGCGAAAAAACAAAAAAAACACTGGCAAGTAACAGAGCGCTTATTTGACTACCAGGGCCCCTATCGAAAGGCCAATGAATTACAGTAAAAACACTAGCCTTTATTTTTAAGCGCATTTCGATAAGACATTTCAAACGGTAGATTCATCCGCTCCAAGTGCGTCATTGCAGCAGCCCCTAACGCCCCTTTCGGCACACCACTTAACAATACAAACCAGTAGTTGGACATCATGTTCTCAGCAAAAATACCCGCTGTTTTATCATCCACACCAACTTGTTTAAATCGCTTTACAATACCGTCTGAAATCACCGCCATTTGGTTCGTATGAAAACCGCCTTTTGCCAAGCTATCCAATAACACCTGTCGAGTAAATTCCACATACTCGTCATAGAAGTCAAACAGCACTTGTGCCATTTGCTGCAAGTAATCCATTGGTGATGAGCTGGCTTTTTGAGCAACAACCGCAGCACGAAGCGCCACATCCATTTCATCAAAAAAAATATCTTTTACTAAGGATAATTTGTCGGGAAAGTGAACAAATAGAGTACCGACAGCAATGCCAGCTTGCTCGCTCAAATAACGAGTACTGGTTGCTTCAATGCCTTGCTCTAAAAAGGCACGCTTAGCGATTGCTTTAATTTTGGCTCGGGTATTGGCTTTTTGCTGCTGACGAAGACTCACTTGAAGGTTCCTTGGGTAAGATATAAGGAGAGTCTAGCGTGTCTGATTTTCGAAGACGAGTAGAAAATTAACGAACTGAATTTACATTGGGCATAGAAGAACGAGTCAAGGAGCCAGTTAAATCCGACATAAAGGATTCAATACGTTGCGCATTAACACCATAGTCACCGCGACCAGTCCTCGAACAAGAGCGCATATCCACTTGTACTTTGTCACGTTCTATTTGAGTAATACGAATAACAACGTCATCGCGAAAGCCGAAAATAGGCGTACGAGCCGTCGCCTCAACAATGCCGGCTTGCGAGTACTTTGCAACCACTTCCCAGCCACGGCTTTCGATAAGATCAGTGACGGTAGAATAAACAAAATCTTTACTTTTACTCGTATAAACAGGGAGAACGTCTGGGTAGTACTTATGCTGAATGGCCGCCCATTCAGAATTATAACTAAGGTTATTTTCGTTGTACTTTCGAATGAAATTAACATTCAAGTAAGCAGGAGGCGTATCAGTATCGGTCGTAATATCATTAATCTGAGGCAACCCAGATCTTTGCAAATAAAACCCAATCCACATTATGCTGTAAACCAAAGACACAATTAATACAAGAAAGAAAAAACGCTGACTCTCAATATTCCTTTCTTTTCGACAAAGCCCTAATGACAACACAGCAAGAAAAGATAGGAACAAAGAGGCAAACACACTTTTGCGTAACATGGAAAAACCTGTTAATGGCTCAAAAACCCCAATACGCACTCCAGCAATGGATATAAATGCGACACACCCTACCAACATCAGAAGAATGTATAAAACCGGAGAGATATAACGACTCATAAACAGCTCATATCGAAAAATAATATCTCAACCATATCGTGACTTGATGACAACGAACAGAAGCAAGAAGCTCGTTTTAAATCATTCCTTTGTATTTGCATAATTTCTGTAAGGTTTTCTACAAAAAAGACCCAGCATGGATCTAGACTTGAATCATAACAACCCCATTTTACAATGCTTAAGGCACACTACGGTGAGGCATATTAACTTCAATATAGAAACAATCCCTCTAGACATTACAGACAAAAAGTCGATAATGTCGCCGTCGAAAATAGAACATTCAAATCATGAAAATAGTGCCAGCCAAACACTGCGTCGACATACTACGCGAAGAATGTAAAACGCAATCAATAAGACCATTCAAAGCCAGAGGCTCCAATGTCATTCGATGCCCGCATTGCCTAATGGCCGAATTTGCCTGCTTTTGCCATCTTAGAGACAACCAGCCATCCTCTATCGAATTTATTTTACTTTTTCACCGAGACGAGATACATAAGCCAACCAATAGCGGAAGGCTCATCGCAGATCTGTTTCCCAACGACACACAAGCATACTTATGGAGCAGAACGGAGCCATCAACAACACTCTTAAACCAACTAAAAAATCGACAAGGACTCTGTACACTATTGTTTCCAAACACGCAAACTGCACAAATACAAAAAAGGCAGCAGCGAAGCGTTGTCCCGCAGACAAACAAAAACAATGTAAAACATACTTTTATTATTTTGGACGGGACATGGAAACAAGCAAGCAAGATGTTTCATCAAAGCGAGTGGCTAAAAGACATCCCCCATATTGAAATAAGCAGCGAGGCGAAGCGCTCTTTTCTTGTGCGCCACTCAAGCCATCAAACGCAATTTGCCACCGCCGAAGTCACCGCCATGTTACTGGACACACTAGGTCACAATAGCCAGAGCCGATTACTGTTTAATTATTATCAGGCGTTCAACAAACACTGTCTCGCCAGTCGAAAACGAGAAAACAACGCCACTACATGAAAGTAAATTACCAAACCGAGGAATCAGTTTAAGTACAGTAAACGACCCTTTAATAAAAGATTAAGACTCTCTCATTAATAAATTCACCCAGCCATTAGAGTGAAACTGCGCGGCTTGCTTCTTCTTCTTTCCAACCAAAATTGGCCCATTGTCCAAAAATAAGAATGCTTTCCATGTTCTTTTAAATACGCCCCACTTAACTTCAAAAACCAACTCATTGTGGCAACAAAAAAATACCGTCGTATCATCACCCCAAGCTGAAAAATGCACTAAGAGATCATCAGGTAATGATGTTTGCTCACTGTCCCATGTTTTTTCCCATTGAAGTTTGCCTGACGGCACTTGCGTGGTGTTTTTTTTCAACCAATTTTTATCGGTAACATGGTCTGGGTGTATCTGATCATCACTAATATAATCGTGCCAAATTTGGGCGGCACGCTGCTCACTCAAAAGACGAATTTCTTGCAAATCTTCTGGCTCTACTTTTGGGTCGTTTCGCTTAAAAATCCAATTTTTGGAAAAACATTCTAACGGTTGATACAAGGCGGTTTCCTTAAATGTGTTCTTATCTAGTAATAGATATAAAATGATGAAAAAAACTAATCTAACAAGTGAGAAAGGATCGTTTGTTCAATCGGTCAAGCTTATCTAGTATGAGCGTTGTTGTAATAAAACAACATTTAAAATAAACATAGCCGGAGAATACCATGGACTCTCAACAACAGTACGAAGCACTTTTAGCAAAATGGGGTTACGTCGACACCACAATTGAAGATCACGCTCGCCGCCAATTGCGCGCTCGCCGCGTAAAAACAGTTGTCGCATTTTTCAAAAATACGGTAAAAGCAATCAAAAAAATCAGTGCTCGCCCTCAGCATCTCGGCCAAGCAAGCAACTAAACTTATAAGAGCAAAACCCATCATTAATTGGGTGCTAGTATATCGTAAATAATACTTTTTTTAGGGGAGAAAAATAATAAACCCCCTCCCTTCCTTAACACTCACCAAATTCGTTATCATCAACCATTCACTCATAACGAAACATCTTCTCTATGACTTACTCTTACAAAGCAATAATATTTGATTGTGATGGCGTTATTGTCGATACAGAAAATATATCAAATAACATTCTAAAGTCCATGCTAAGCCAATATGGCCTTGAACTTGATGACGAAACGTTGCATGCGAAATTTACCGGATTCACCAATCAAGAAAACCTCGCCAACGCCGAAAAACTGTTAGGTAGAGCCCTACCAGAAAATTTCGATGAAGACTACCGGAAGCAATTCCACACCATTATTGAAGCAAATTTAGAGCCCATTCACGGCGTACGTAATTTACTCAATAAAATAACCACCCCCATCGCGATGGCAACCAACGCTCGTCGTAAAGAAATGAACTTTAAACTGGATAAAATCCAATTATCTGAACGATTTGCCACACGCTTTTGCGTTGACGATGTTGAAAACGGCAAGCCGGCACCAGATCTCTACTTAAAAGCCGCAAAAGCACTGACTGTTGACCCAAAAGATTGCATAGTGATTGAGGATTCTATTGCAGGTATTATGGCAGGCAAAGCCGCAGGTATGCGAGTTCTGGCGTTTAGTGAAACAATCGATGCAAAAATACAAGCAGCCGCTGGCGCGACAGAGTGCTTTAGTACTATGAAAGAGCTTGAAGGCTTATTAGGTCTTTAACAAGCCTTCAGATGTTCGCTTAAGTGAATGCAGTGTATTAAATAGAAAATCTAGTTAGACATAGACTGCAATTGCTTGAGCAGACTCTTTGGCAACTCTTTAATAACAAGCGTTCCAGAGTCTGCATCAAATACCACAGACTCACCCAAAAGCTCACTATCAAAACTTAATGTCAGAGCGCGTGAACTTCCAGATAAACGTGTGAGTTTTTTCAGCGCCGCTTTTTCGACAAAAATCTCTTTTTCCATTTTAAAGCTATCAGAGTCAGCTATTTCTAAAAATTTATTCGCTTGCTCTATAGAGAACCGAGATTCAACCTGGGAAGCAATGTCCTTGATAGCCAAAGGTTCACGATCTTGAGCTTTCGCCTGACAATGTTCAGAAACCACTTTCTTAAACTCATTTGCCTGCTTAGATGGCAAACCCTCTGATTGACAAAACGCAGAGGTCAAATCCACCAGTTTACGCGTTTCTTTTGCCGCAACTTTAGGTTCATCACAACCAATAAACTGAGTAAAATATTCACTCTCCGACTTAGGAGCACGGCCAAAACGAAACGAAATATAACGCCCTTCGTCACCGGCCTGCCAAGCCGTCAAATTGATACGTAAAGACATGTGCAACTTTTCTGTTTCAATTTGTTCTATTTGAGACAAACTAAGATCAACACTAAGTCCAATGCCTTTTTTACGCTTCAACATCACTATGTATAAGAAATGCGTGTCGTGCAGCTCATAATGATTAAACCACAACAAACCACCCTCAGCTTCCTCAACAGGCTCTAAGTATGTCAGATACTCTGCTGCACACTCTTTAGTAAACCCAGAAAAATCAACAAAGGCATCATCCTTAAAATGCTTGGAAAGCAAAGTCGGTAGTTGCGCGCCTCCATCACTTCCTTGCGGATTAACAAAACGCCCCGTATTCATACCTGAACGATTAAATAAACTCGTCACCTGAGCAGAAAGCGCTTCCGCTTGCCCATCAACAGGATTTTCATTCGGGCGTGCGATTAAAATGGCTTTACGCTCACCTTCATGTTTTTGAATCTCATGCACAATTAAGTTGCTAATAGACACCAGCTACCTCTTACGTTTAATATGGATAAATTGCGATCATTTTTTAACCCATCGATTTACAGTAGGATATAGTCCACACCCTAAACACTATGATAAAACCCAAGACAACAAAAAAAGATACAAGAAAAGAGCTAGAGTCTCAGGTAGATCAATTTATCAAGGCGAATGGCACTATCCAACAAGTCAATATGGGTGAGTCCGGTTTAGTTGATGGGAAGTATAACACGAGCCACATCGGCTTTAACGAACCAAAACAAGACCGTACACCATTAAACCACGTTGTAGCTGCTATTCAACAAAGAAAACACAGCAAAACACCATCAACGCCTCCTACTAAAAAGCGACCTAAGAAAGTCGTAATCTATGACGACTTTGGAGAACCATTGAGATGGGTATGGAAAGAATAAGTAGATAATAAGAGTCTCTTACTCATTCCTTTGAATTACTCCTCCGATACTGCAATAATACTTCGTAGTTTAACTAAATTAAGGAGCTATCATGTCTATTCGATATCTGCACGCCATGATAAGAACGGATAAACCTGAAGAAAGTCATCAGTTTTACACTGAAGGTTTAGGGTTAATCCAAACAAGACGCATGGACAGTGAAAAAGGTCAATTCTCACTGATCTATTATGCAACGGAAAAAGGCGCCCCAGAGGTAGAACTCACCCATAACTGGAGCGACCGCACTTACATAAGTGGTGATCAATTCGGCCACCTAGCCTTTCAAGTTGATGACATTTATCAAGTTTGCGAAAAACTGCAATCTATGGGTGTCACTATATTGCGTCCACCTCGTGACGGACACATGGCATTCATTAAAGACCCAAACAATATTTCGATCGAACTTCTCCAAAAAGATGGATCTCTTGAAATTATCGAACCATGGGCCTCAATGGAAAATACAGGAAGCTGGTAATTACATAAAATTACATAAATCCAGTTTCGTTAAACAAAGCTACAAAAAGGCAATAGTAATATTGCCTTATTCTTTTTAAACTAACCAAATCGTAGAACAAAAAGAGTATTCAATAACATCATGAAGACATTCATTAAAACCATCAGCCTCGTAGGGGTATTATTTACCTTAAGTGATTTTGCTGTCGCCGAAAGTCTATACGCATCAAATGTACAGACTCACCTTGCTGATGCGGATAGAGATGGTGTTATTGATGCTCGAGATCTCTGTCCAGATACACCAGAAGGCTCAACTGTTGACAACTATGGCTGCCCAAACCAATCAACAAAATTACTATCTGTTGAATTAAACGTATTATTTGATTCTGGTAAAGCGGATATACAGCCTCGATTCTATTCAGAGCTAAAAGACTTAGCTAAATTCTTACAAGATCATCCAGCAAGCACCGTTGTCATTGAAGGCCATACGGATAGTAAAGGCTCAAGTGAGCTTAACCTTTCACTATCTCAAAAACGCGCCTCAGCAATCGCCGATGCACTTATTGATAGCTTTAGAATCAAACCAGACAGAGTAAAAGGTATTGGTTATGGCGAAACTCGTCCTATCGCGAACAACGATACAGATACTGGCAGAAAACAAAATCGTCGAGCCATTGCTGAAGTATTTTCAAAGCAGCAGCTTTCTAACGAACGTTGGACAATTTATAGCATAGACCAGAACACAAACACCGTATTAAACAAAAATTAATTACCTTTGTTCAAAACACGGACAGCTAATGACATAAAAAAGCGGATGCTTAAATAGCATCCGTTTTTTAGAAATTACCTTTAATGTAAAAAATCACTTTCTTTTTAAAGCTGCAAAGCAAACCTTCTAAAATTTTAGAATGACTCTACCCTTGCGTCTATCAAGCGCTATAAAATTTATATACTAATAAGTCCATTCACAAAAAAGCCTACAGTCATGTAGGCTTATTTGGGGTCTTCACTCAGATATTATTTAAATATCACACTGAGCTCTCAAAGACATCGCTTTCTGGTAAACAGCCCGAGCGGTAGTGCGTCCCCCTTGCTCAATACGGTCCAGATATGATTCAGTACCTTTTTTCAACAAAGGTCCCCAGTCGGAATCATTCATTGGGTCATTGACGACATGAATAACGTCCCCTTGATCCTTAGCTTCTTGAGCACCTTCTTTATCCAGTTTATCAAATACGTTTGCCGCTTTCATAGACCATTTCATACCACTATTATCATCAATGACTTTTTTAATCGCTGGTGACAAACGATTATAAGAACGCTTATTCATGGTCACTGCAAATAGTCCACTCGCGTATGGGATTTGAAGGTGGTAGTTAACTAACTCGTTAACACGAAATACTTTCATTGCTTCAAATGGAAAACTCAAGCCATCAATAACACGTCGCTCAAGAGATTGATAGATATCAGGTGCAGACATATCAACGGGGGATACGCCCATTTGAACTAACATCTCCCCACCGACAGCATTAGGTCGACGAATTTTTAAACCTTTAAAATCGCTCGGTTTTTGGATGTCTTGATCACGAGTATGAAGATAAGCAGACCCTGTAGTGAATAAAAATAAAACATGACTGTCATCGTACTCTTGATTAATATCACCTTCGTCATACAGCGTTTGTAAAATGCACGCTCCCTGAGGCGCAGAAGATGAAATACCAGGTAATTGAACTGTTTCAGACAAAGGAAAACGCCCTGCATTATATCCTTGAACCACTGCACTTTGGTATGGACCCACTTTAATAGACATCTCATAGCTATATAATAATAGGTAAACATGAGGTGAATTATGAGTGGAAAACGTTATACCCATGAGTTCAAAATTGAAGCTGTTAAACAAGTCACTGAGCGCGGCTATAAGATTGCAGAAGTGGCTGAGCGACTTGGCGTTAGTTACAAAAGTATGCATGATTGGATTGCCCGATACAGCAAACCTGAAGCGAATAGAAAAGCGGACGATTCAGCTCTGTCGGAGATTCAGCAACTCAAAGCTGAACTTAAACGGGTGACCGAAGAGAGGGACATTCTAAAGGAGGCCGCCGTGTACTTTGCCGGGGAGTCAAAGAAAAGTACACGTTCATAAAATCACGGCTCCATGACTATTCTATTGTTGTCTTGTGTCGAACGCTGCAAGTCCATAGGAGCGGTTTTTATGCTTGGCTAAGTTGTCCAAAAAGTCGACGAGAACAAGAAGATGACCAACTTGCCATCGACATTAAAACGCACTGGCTTAAAAGTGGTTGTGTTTATGGCTACCGCAACATCACCAAAGACCTAAAGGGAGAAGGCAAGTCTTGTGGAAAGAATCGAGTGCTAAGGGTGATGCGCCGCGAGGGCTTAAAAGCACTAATAGGCTATAAACGTCGCCCTGTTTTTCATCATGGATCTGAACGTAATACAGCCCCAAATACACTCAATAGAGTGTTTATTGTCCCAGAACCAGATCAAGTATGGGTGACCGATTTTACGTACATTCGGACAAAAGAAGGCTGGCTTTACGTGACCGTCGTTGTTGATCTATTTTCTAGATTGGTCGTAGGATGGTCAATGAGATCAAGGGCGACAACGGAGTCCGTTATTGATGCTTTACTCATGGCAATTTGGCGACGACGCCCTACAAAAAGAGTATTGGTACACTCAGATCAAGGCACTCAATATACCTCAAAAGATTGGCAAACCTTCTTAAAAGATAATAATCTTGAAGCCAGTATGAGTCGCCGTGGTAACTGCCATGATAATGCTGTTGCGGAAAGCTTTTTCTCATTGTTAAAAAAAGAAAGAGTACGCAATCGAACCTACAAAATAAGAAGTGATGCTCGTTCAGAGGTTTTTGATTATATCGAATGCTTTTATAATCCAAAGCGACACCATGGATCAAATAATGGATTATCGCCACTGCAATATGAGAAGCGGTATTTTACGGAGCTAGAAACTGTCTAGGAAATTGGGTCCATACCATTTTTTAGAGGCCCCTGTTTCTGGTACAAAAAAACCAGCAGAAGACGGCACGTTAATCATCTTAGCCGCAGGAGACGCATCGCTATATGAGGATTCAAAAACCGCTTTTGACGTGATGGGGAAAATGTCGCCCTACCTTAGTGATGTTGGTCAAGGCGCTAATATGAAACTGGTAGTGAATATGATGATGGGCGGCATGCTAAGTATCTTTAGCGAAGGCATGTCATTAGGGCAAAAAGCAGGACTAAACGGAGACCAAATTCTAGAAATCATTGATGCAGGCGCCATAGCAAACCCAATGTTTAAAGGCAAAGGCGCTATGCTTTTAAAAGAGGACTACAGCACAAGCTTCCCCCTTAAACACATGCAGAAAGACATACGTCTTGCCGTAGCGCTCGGTGATCAACTCAAGCAGCCTCTTCCCACTGCAGCGGCTGCCAATGAAACCTTTAAACAAGCCATAAAATCAGGCTTTGCAGACGAAGACATCGTCGCTGTCTATAAAGTAATAAAATAATTTTTACCTATCAGAAAAACAGAGGATGGGAGACCAATCCTCTCGCTCTCTACACGCCATTAAACATACTTCCCAGCACAAAACCCACTCGCCCAGGCCCACTGGAAGTTGTAGCCACCTAACCAGCCAGTCACATCCAACGCCTCGCCAATAATGTAGAGACCCTTTTGTTTTTGTGATTCGAAGGTTTTAGAGGACACTTCATTCGTATTTACCCCACCTAGCGTCACTTCTGCGGTTCGGTAGCCTTCAGTTCCATTAGGTGCAATATCAAAGTGAGTAAGGTAATGAAACAGATTGTCTATCTGTTCGTTTGAGGTTTGCGCACTACGCTCTGTTAACCAAGGAAATTCTGTTTTGATGGTGTCTACTAGGCGCTTTGGAAGCAAGCTTGATAAGAAACCTTCGAAGCTTTTCTTCGGGGTACTCTGTCGCACATCTATTAGCTCCTCCAATGATAAGGTCGGAGCAATATTAATACTAAGCGCCTCGCCAGGCTGCCAAAAATTAGTAATCTGAAGAATAGAGGGACCACTGACACCGCGATGGGTGAACAACATAGGCTCTTGAAATGTAACGCCATTGGCAGTCGCGGCAATATCACAGGCGATTCCAGAGAGCTCAGCAAGTTGGGCTTTACGATCTGGCTGCACTGTAATCGGTACTAAACTAGCACGCGTTGTTAAAATATCATGACCTACTTGTTTAGCAATATCATAGCCAAAGCCTGTTGCGCCCATGCTTGGTATCGATAAGCCACCTGTCGCGACAACAAGCGACTCACAAATAAAATCACCTTGGTTTGTTTTTACCACTGTGTGGCCATCTTGAAAGTCGATATTATGGATTTTAGTGTTCAACTTAAGCTGTGCACCAGACCATTCTAATTCTGTTAGTAAGATATCAAGTAAGTCTTTGGCCGAGTGCTGACAGAACAATTGCCCTGGTGCCTTTTCAACATAGTCCAATCCATGACGATCTACTAGATCAACAAAATCTTGAGACGAAAATCGACGTAGCGCCGAGATACAAAAATGCGGGTTGTCGGATAAAAAATGCTTGGGAGCCGCATCCATGTTGGTGAAGTTACAGCGACCTCCTCCAGACATAAGAATTTTTTTACCTGCTTTATTTGCATGATCCAACACCACCACGCTTTTACCTCTATAACCCGCTGTTGAAGCACACATTAAACCAGAAGCACCAGCACCTATTACGACCACGTCAACTTTATCCACAACCAACCTCATCACTTATTTATGGCTGCATTATAGTGTCTAGCCCTTTTATTGCCATCGAATCTAGTAAGTTTCACGTTTTAAAAAATAAAAAAAAGACATAAAAACTTGTCCACAGAAACCGTTAAGAAGGCTGTGGGAATCATAAAAAATCACTTATTTTTCAATCAGATGAATAAAATCAAACATTATTTAATAATTTTTAAAAAACACCCACACCCTGAAAATCATAAAATATTTTTTAGAAAAGCAAACTGTTTTTTATAAGTAGCGCTATACAAAACAACTGTATTTATATACAGTACTGTACAAACAACCAGTTAAGTTATTCTAGGATGTGGATATGATTAAGCTAATGAGTCCTGTTCGTACTATTCAGAAAGTCGCACTTTTAGGTGTGATTGCTTTAGCCTTGTACGCCCCTGCAAAAGACCTAATTCAATACGTTGAAATGCAGTTCGCAAGAGAAAATATTCAAATAGTAGACGCTTCTTTTGGAACTAATATGCCATGGCAAGAATCAAATTCGGCCTACCTCAAAGTAAGCCAGAATGCACAAGCAAGCTTATCCCGTTCTCAAATTATCTATACTAAATTACGCCTAACCAACCCAACTTCTAAGCCGCAGACATACCGTAAAATTTGGCTTAATTTTTCTCATGATAACGGCGATCAGGAATACACAACAGATTACACTTTATACAATACTGAAACACGTCAGCGTCTAATTGGACACTCCGTCCAATTAGGGCCAGACAGTACAATTGATGTTGTCGCGGCTTATCGATTCATACCAAGCTATAAAAATAAATCGCCAATTAGCATGAGTGTCTCTTGGGAAGGTCAAAACTTATTGAGAGAAAATGCTTGCCAATATAATCTTAAAACTGCGGCGGGCAATACTTTCCAATATCAGTGCGGTGATTGAACCCTCCACTCTAGATTTGTAAGGAAAGTGCAAAAACACTCATTGATAATCGTTTTCATTTCTAATACCATGTGAATACAACATACTATTGGAGCTTCAAACATGAAACGGTTACTTACCCCTATCGCAGTCTGCATTACAGGTGCGATGCTTACAGCTTGCGGTCCAGCTGCTGTAAAAAATGAATCCTCTACTGCTACAGCGGATTCTGTTGTCGTTCATTATGCCAATATTGCTGAGGCTATCTATAGTGATTCTTTAACGACAGCAAAAGCATTACGCTCTTCTATTAATGCTCTTCTAGCCGAACCAACTGAAGCCAATTTAAAAGCGGCTCGTACTGCATGGATTGCCGCTCGCGTTCCATATCAACAAAGTGAAGTTTATCGCTTCGGTAATGCTATTGTTGACGATTGGGAAGGCAAAGTTAATGCTTGGCCATTAGATGAAGGTTTAATAGACTATGTTGCTAAAGACAGCTATGGCTCAAAATCAGATTTAAACGCTCTTTACTCTGCTAATGTTATTGCATCAAAAAGCCTAATGATTGGCGGCGTGAAAGTAGACACCTCTAATATCACCCCTGAGCTTATCTCCAATACACTTCAAGAAGCCGATGGCGTTGAAGCCAATGTAGCAAGCGGCTACCATGCCATTGAGTTTTTACTTTGGGGCCAAGATTTATATGGCACAAACCCAGGCGCAGGTGAACGACCAGCAACAGATTTCGACCTAGAAAATTGCACAAATGGCAATTGTGATCGTCGTCGTGACTACTTAGTTGCAGTAACAGACTTACTCATTTCTGACTTAGAAGAAATGGCAAATAACTGGAAAAATAACGGCGACGCTCGCGTTGCGCTACTGGAAAAAACACCAGAAGAAGGTCTTTCTACTATTCTTACCGGAATGGGAAGCCTTGCATACGGTGAATTAGGCGGAGAACGTACAAAACTTGGCCTAATGTTACACGACCCAGAAGAAGAGCATGATTGCTTCTCTGATAACACTCATTGGTCACACTACTATGACGCGAAAGGCATTAAAAACGTCTATTTAGGCGAATACAAACGTGTTGACGGTAGCTGGTTAAAGGGCGCTTCTTTATCCAACCTTGTGGCCCAGAAAAATACACAGCTAGACGCCGAGATGAAACAAAAGTTAAATGAAACAGAAAGCGCAGCACAAGCCATGGTAGATGCGGCAAAAAAAGGACAAACCTTTGACGTTCTCATTGCAATGAATAACACTAAAGGCAATCAGCTAGTACAAACGTTTGTCGATTCATTAGTGAATGAAACACGCACTACAGAAGAAATCATCCATCAGTTAGACCTTCAGGGTATCGCGCTAGAAGGGTCTGATAGTTTAGATAACCCAAGCTCGGTATTTGAATAATACTGTTATCCCTATAAAAACATGTAAATGGGATACCAGGAAGGATGTGTCATTTAGTCAGTTAATGGTATTTGTCTATTTATGACAGAAAAATTGAAAAATAGTACTTTTTTGATAGCTGGCGTTTACGCCAGCTTTTTTTGTTTTCAGAACATAGCTATTGCTAGTGATTACTCATCTCCTCTTGCTGGAATTGCGCTTGAAGACAAACTCGACTTTTATATTGGTGAAGCAGTATTCCAAAAATTTTGGGTGCCTTCCCCTTCTTCAACCACAGCCAGCGATGGTTTGGGACCGCTTTATAACACTCGATCCTGCAATAGCTGCCATGTAAATAATGGTAGAGGTCATGCTCCTAAAACGGGTGTAAGTGGCGCATCCGTTCCATCTTTTCTAATCCGTCTTGGCAAGTCTTATAAAAATACCTCCCCTATTGCTGATTTCATTTATCCTAATATTGGTGATAAACATTATGGCCACCAATTCCAAGGACAAAGCTCACCAGGCATTCTTCCTGAAGGGGATTACTATCTTACTTATAGTACACATATAGAGACACTAGCTGATGGAACCAAGGTCGAATTAAGAACACCAAATATCCATTGGACTAGCTTGAATTATGGAGATTTTGAGGATAGTACTGATGTTACTCTTCTTGTTTCTCCTGCATTAGTCGGAATGGGTTTATTAGATAATATTCCAAGTGATATGATTATTGCCAATGCAGATCCTAGCGACAAAGATAGTGATGGCATCAGCGGTCGAGTGAGCTGGATATTCAATAGAAACGGTAACGAAAACATCGTCGGTCGTTTTGGTTATAAAGCTGCCACTCCCAGTATAACCGCGCAAAATCAGCTGGCATTCAATACTGATTTAGGCTTATCGACACCACTTAACCCTTCTGCATCGGGTGATTGCACAGAATACCAAAAAACATGCATAGACAGCCCAAATGGTAACAGTACACATTTAGACAACTTAGAAGTTGATCAACAGCAATCAAGATTAGTAGATCTTTTTGTTTCATTGTCTTCACCTCCTGCAATGCGCAATCTAAGTGATACGACCTTTCTTGAAGGGAAAAAAGTTTTTGAACAAAGCGCCTGTGCCAGCTGCCACATTCCAAAAATGAAAACAGGTGAAAGCTCAAGTTTTGCCATATTGAACAACCGCACTTTTTATCCTTTTACGGACATGCTATTGCACGATATGGGACCAGAACTAGCCAGTGGGTTTCAAAGCTTTTCAGCCACCCCAAACGAATGGAGAACAACACCTTTGTGGGGAATTGGCTTATCTGAAAAAACGTCTGGTAGAGTAGGCTTTTTACATGATGGTCGAGCTCGGACCATTGAAGAGGCCATTCTATGGCATGGCGGCGAAGCCCAAAACAGCAAAGAATATTATAAACAGCTAAACAAAGAACATCGAAAAAAACTCATCTACTTTTTGGAGTCGCTTTAATGACATATTTCCCCAAACTAGTGGCATTAGCCATTAGTATCACAACCCCTTTACTCGCATCGGCTGGCCAATGGGAAGGCCCCCTTAATGGCATTGTTTCTAGTGTTATTACTCAAGGGTACGATTCCTACACAGAATCCTCAAAAGTATTACAACAACGCAGTGAGGCTCTCTGCGCTGCACCTTCTGAACAAGCACTTCAAAACGCTCAAGAAGCATTTCAAGTTAATGCACTAGACTGGCAGCAAGTACAATGGCTTAATTTTGGCCCTGTCACTTACTTTATGCGCTATTACGCTTTTGAATATTGGCCAGATAAAAAAGGGGTAACACAACGACAACTTAGAGCCCTGAGTCAAGGCGATCCATCCGTCATGGATGCCCCTAAGTTCTGGACATCAGCCAGCATTGCTGTGCGCGGCTTAACCGCTGTTGAAAGCCTACTTTACCATCCAGATTTTGAACCCATACAATCCAGTAATCATTGTCGCTTGCTTGAAAAAGTCACTGCACATCATTTTGAGAGTGCTGATGCCGTGGCAAAACAGTGGCAAGAAGGGAAAGCTGAGGACTGGGTGTTTGATGAAGAAGGCACAGGCTTTGACCCTGAGAAAGTGGCTTTAGAGCAATTTCTGCAGCAATGGATAGAACACATGTCCGCTGTCAAAGACGCCAAAATTGAAACTCCGATTGGCTATAATGGACGAGAAAATCTAAAGCTTGCCGAGTTTTATCGAAGCGACTTGTCACTTAAATCCATACAAAAAAACTTACAATCTTATCGTGAAATCTATCACGCAGGATCCCCCTCTTTATATACAATTGCAAAGCAGACCAACTCCATACTCGCAACACAGTTGGATGAACAACTCATACAGAATGTGAAACTCGCGCTCCAGTTACCCAATAATTTTTTCCATGCAGACCAACCCAATAGCGACCGTACCTCTATTGCAAGGCCTTTGGTGAAATCGATATCCAATAGTCAGTCCTATCTCGCCAGCCTTGTGACTCAGCTGGGGTTTCAAATTGGCTTTAATAGCAGAGATGGAGACTAGTAGTGCTATCAAGGCGATCATTTCTGACGTTAAGCGGTGCGATGATGGCGACGCCTTCATGGTCCGCTATCACTCAACAGCTTACTAATGAAAAATTATATGCCTCTGCCTATTCCATCAATAGAAAAGAGCACTATTTTGGGGTCTTTGATGGGGATGGAAAAATGGTCTGGAGCGCGTCACTCACAGATAGAGCGCACGCTCCGCTTATTCATCCTAATCAAAGCATTATTGGCATAGTAGCTCGAAGGCCTGGTTTTTTTATTGATTTCTTTAATGCATCAAACAACCAAAGAATAAAACGAATTGAGCCGAGCAAAGACCATCATTTTTATGGGCATGCTCTTTTTACTAATGACGGCTCACGCCTGATCACTCAGGAAAATCATTTCCCAACAGGCCAAGGCAAGATATTTGTACGTGAATGGCCAAGTGGAGAGATTATTCAGTCTTTTAGCAGTCATGGTATTGGCCCTCATGAATCAGTATTTTTAGATCAGCAAGTGTTAGTAATCGCCAATGGTGGACTTATGACCCATCCCGATAAAGATAGAGACATTCTAAACCTCGACACCATGAAACCTAATGTCACCTACCTTTCACTTAATGACGGCCATGTACTAAATCAGTCCGTTCATAGTAATGACTTACATCAACTGAGCATACGACACCTTGATGTAAACCAACAAGGTACCGTTGCGTTAGGATTTCAATATCAAGGCGATATATGGGATCAAGTACCATTAGTGGGTTTATCTCGCGTTAACCAAGCACACATAGAGTACCTCCCTATACCTGAAGACATTCGGGTACGCTTTAAACAATATTGCGGCAGTGTTTGCTTCGACAAATCAGGAGAAGTCCTTGCCGTGAGCACGCCAAGGGGCGGCCTTGTTGCCTATTGGCATATAAACTCTAAAACTTTTTTAGGAATAGAAAACTGTCGTGATGTTTGCGGACTCATTGGAACGGGTAGTGCTCATGAATTTTTATTGACTAGCGGCATTGGCACACAACTAAAAAACAACCCAATACAGAACACCAGAAAAATGATTAAAAAACATCCAGGTTTTCAGTGGGACAACCACCTTCGAGGCATTAATACATGATTTTTACGTTAAATTTCAAACTAGCGTAGTCAAATTAAAGATTTTTAGGTACTGTCTATTTAAAGTTGTAAATGATTGCGACTTATTCTTTCGCATTATGAAGTTGATAAATGTTTATTAATTTTCTTAAAAATTATTTTTTAGCTCACTCTGATCAACCCCTTGGTCGAGAAGAAAAAACCTTCCAGCAAAGTGCCTTAAGAATCTTACTTGCGCTCACTGTTTGTATTTTTTTTATATCGGAGCTCCATTCCCTTTTCATTCCTGGTGAGCTTTCTTTTTTAAGCATAAACAGTGTTTATCTTTGCCTTCTGATTGGCATGCTCTATTTTAGTAAAAAATACGCCAAAGTGACGGCTGTCTTATTTCTGCTCACATTAGTAACCACAAGCTTTTTATTACTAACGTTAAGTGATGAGTTCCATGCTGAAAAATACGCACTCGTATCATTGTATTCACTCCCACTAATTACTCGCTTACTATTTAGCTTCAGAGCCTGCTTAGTCGCGATGGCAATTAACGTATATCCTTTTTTCTTAATGACATCAGACACCCTTAACGTCAGCCAAACAGACCTTGCACCATCATTTTATTTTCAACTGCTCACGTTTGTCACACTCAATATTGGACTACCCCTTGCTGTTTCTCGAATCATTCAGACCCTTGAGGATAATGCTTCTCACATGAAGGTGCTTTATCGCAAGCTAAATGATAACTACGCGATGTATGAGGAGTTTTTTGAGAATACAGGTACACCCTCTTTGCTTTGCGATCAGCGCGGCAAAATCTTAAAAGCAAACCAACTTGCACGCGACCTCATCAGCGATTCAAAACAAAAATATCTCCCTGATTCAACCATTACCGATTGGTTGTCCCCACTTGGCGACACGGGAAGATTTTTCTGGCAATCCAATGTTGCTGAATGCACATTAAAACAAAAAACCAATATTCATATTGAAATTCGCAGAGCGACATTAACCCAACATGGCCATTATGTTCTCCACCTACAAAACACCACACAATTACGCGCAATACAGCAAGAACTAGAAAGCACTCAACAAACCAACAGTCGCTTAGCACACTTTGATTTACTTACTCTGTTACCTAACCACAGGCATTTTTGTCACCAAGTAAATCAACGTATAGATGAGCAAGACAGCCATCTAACTGGTGCCATGTTTATTATTCGAATCAGCCATTTTAAATTGCTTAACAAACAATATGGTAAAGACAGCGCAAATAAAGTTATTCTCAATTTTTCAAAAACGCTTCAAAAGAGATTATCAGAGCAAGCAATTATTGGACGCCTAAGAGGCGTGAAGTTTTCTTGCTTCGTACCATTAGGGCAGACGTATCTCATCCAGAAAAAATTATCGGCCCTTATCCATTCTATTTTACCTAGCCAGATAACGGTTGATGGCAGTAGATTGAATATGGACTATCATGTCGGTATCGCTTACTACCATACCGATGGTAAGACAGCAGAAGAACTATTAGAACATTGTGAGATGGCGTTAGAGTATTCTACGAGCATAGATCGATTTTCGTACTACAATCACAATCTTGAAAATAAGCTAATTGAAGAGCATAAGCTTGGTCTAAAGCTCAGCACTGCAATTAAAAATAAAGAAATAAGTATTTGGCTACAGCCTCAAGTAACACCAAACGGGCAAATTTGTTCGTTTGAAGCGCTCGCTAGATGGAAAAATAATGGGAAGTTCATCCCTCCGACTACCTTCATTAAAATCGCAGAAGATTTAGGTTTACTTCCACTTCTTGCTGAAAACCTAGTACGAGAGCTTGTTGCGACACTTTCTCAGTGGCAAAAAGAACACATCCATACTCCCATTGCCTTTAACCTAGCAGGGCAAGAACTCATGAATGATGGCTTCTTTGCCCTGTTAATGACATTGATTGCAGATAACCCTTGGCTAACCAGCATGCTTGAACTGGAGATCACCGAAACCAGCTCCGTGATGACCCACCCATTAATACATAAGCGTCTAAGAAGCTTATCTCAGTATGGTTACTCTATCGCTATTGATGATTTTGGCACGGGGCAAGCCTCATTAGGACAACTTATCGATATCCCCGCCGATATACTTAAAATAGACCGTCGTTTTATCTCACCACTTCCGGGAGATCAACGCCATATTGATATAGTGAAGTCCACTATACAGCTTGCAGAATCACTTAACATGAAAGTCATTGCGGAAGGCATAGAAACGAAGGAACAAGCTAATTTATTGGCTGCTCTTGGTTGCCACACGTTACAAGGGTACTACTTCGCTAAGCCTTCGCCACTGTCTGACTGGACTGCCAAAGACAATGCAAAAGCAAAAGAACTTCGCATGGTCTATTAGCATTAGTCGATTTTATCAAATCATCACCTCTCCTCAAACGACCGAAAAAAACAAATTTCATATAACTGAAGTGACTCCAGCAGATCGGCTATCTAATTACTAGGGATTCTTTAATGTCAAAGTATCACAAGCTTGAATTAGCAAAGCTTGCTCAATAAGAAAGTTCAAAAAGGCTTGGTGTCAGGTTTGGTATGGACCCAGTTTCATAGACATCTCATAGCTATATAATAATAGGTAAACATGGAATGAATTATTGGTATGGACCCAGTTTCCTAGACAGTTTCTAGCTCCGTAAAATATCGCTTCTCATATTGCAGTGGCGATAATCCATTATTTGATCCATGGTGACGCTTTGGATTATAAAAGCATTCGATATAATCAAAAATCTCTGAGCGAGCATCGCTTCTTGTTTTGTAGGTTCGATTGCGCACTCTTTCTTTTTTTAACAATGAGAAAAAGCTTTCCGCAACGGCATTATCATGGCAGTTACCACGACGACTCATACTGGCTTCCAGATTATTATCTTTTAAGAAGGTTTGCCAATCTTTCGAGGTATATTGAGCCCCTTGATCTGAGTGTACTAGTACTCTTTTTGTGGGGCGTCGTCGCCAAATAGCCATGAGTAAAGCATCAATAACGGACTCCGCTGTCGCCCTTGATCTCATCGACCATCCTACGATCAATCTAGAAAATAGATCAACAGCGACGGTCACGTAAAGCCAGCCTTCTTTTGTCCGGATGTACGTAAAATCGGTTACCCATACTTGATCTGGTTCTGGGACAATAAACTCTCTATTTAGTGTATTGGGGGCCGTGTTACGCTCAGAACCACTATAAAAAACAGGGCGACGTTTGTAGCCTATTAGCGCTTTTAGACCCTCACGGCGCATTACCCTTAGCACTCGATTCTTCCCACAAGACTTACCTTCTCCTTTTAGGTCTTTGGTGATATTGCGGTAGCCGTAAACACAACCACTCTCAAGCCAGTGCGTTTTAATGTCGATGGCAAGTTGGTCATCTTCTTGTTCTCGTCGACTTTTTGGACAACTTAGCCAAGCATAAAAACCGCTCCTATGGACTTGCAGCGTTCGACACAAGACAACAATAGAATAGTCATGGAGCCGTGATTTTATGAACGTGTACTTTTCTTTGACTCCCCGGCAAAGTACACGGCGGCCTCCTTTAGAATGTCCCTCTCTTCGGTCACCCGTTTAAGTTCAGCTTTGAGTTGCTGAATCTCCGACAGAGCTGAATCGTCCGCTTTTCTATTCGCTTCAGGTTTGCTGTATCGGGCAATCCAATCATGCATACTTTTGTAAGCTCAGCCACTTCTGCAATCTTATAGCCGCGCTCAGTGACTTGTTTAACGGCTTCAATTTTGAACTCATCGGTATAACGTTTTCCACTCATAATTCACCTCATGTTTACCTATTATTATATAGCTATGAGATGTCTATTAAAGTGGGTCCATACCATATCTTCATGTAAAAAAGTGCGATGAGAAAGCTCACAAAGTATGTCGGGAAAGAGCCATTACCTGGATAATGCATTCTTCGGGGCATTAGAAACGAAAAGGCCTGAGTCCAATTAAATATTGAAATCAGGCCTTGTTAGCTGTTTAGAAATAAATCCAACTTTATGGAGTCACTTCATAAAGTTGGATTTTTCTATCGAATACTAAACAAACTAATTTAGAACGCCATGTTCATAGCAACTGAGATAACATTGGCCGATGACTTATAATCGGCTTTTAGCTTTCCTCGACCCTTATCTTCAGTCAAGTTTGTACGATTTACGGACACATCCTCAATCATCACGTGAGTAAAGGCAAAGGTAGCAGATGTCATGTCATTGAAATCGTAAGTACCACCAACTGAGATCCATTTACGATCACCATCAGGCGTTCGAGCAGAACGATACTCATTTGTTACAGGTGAATTATCCATCGCCACACCTGTACGTAAGGTCAGCTTATCAGAGTAATCATAGGTCAAACCCGCTGAGTACATCCACTGATCTTCAAAGCCAAAGGTGAGCACTGAATTATCTTGATTGCTATCGAAGTCTATATTTAGGCCATCAAGAGAGCCCCAACCTGTTCTTATTGCCGATAGACCAAGAGTTAATTTAGGCGTTAAATCTTGCTCTAAACCTAAGGTAAGCACAGAAGGTAGCGTTACCGAATCACTTACATTCGCATCGACTAAACCTTTAGCGGTAGACAAGCCGGTAGAAACCCCCGTATATTTAACATCACCTTTAAAATCAAAATCCACTTCACTTCGATAACCCAAACCAATTCTAGTTCCTTTTTTAGGCTCCAGAGCAACACCTAAGCTGTAGCCATAACCAGTATCATCAGCTTCAATTCGGCCAATACCTTCTCCTCCTGCTAGCGCAACAGTAGACCCAACTCCAGATTCTAAAACAATCTCAGCTTTATGAACCTGCACACTAGCACCAACGGATACCCAATCATTCATACGGTGGGCTAACGAAAAGCTCAAAGCGATATCTTGTACAGCCGTTTCAGTTGCATGAAAACGTCCAGCCCAATCTTGACCATAATCACCTGACAAACCAAACGGAACATTCAATGAAATGCCCGCCACTGTCTTATCCGATAAAGGCTTAGCAAGATAAAAAGAAGGCACTAACGTATTATCAACAGAGTCGCTGTTTGTGGAAGATCCGGCTATAGATGATCCCCCAGCGGCAGTAGCATTATTGGCAGAAATATTTGTCACATCCATACTTGGCATGACATAAGCCCCCGACACAAAAACCGTTGTATCTTGGGCATTAACAAAGAGCGCAGGGTTCCAGAAACTGGCAGAGATATCTTCATTAGAAGCAGCTACACCCGCTAACGCTTTACCTGAGGCTGTCGCACTATGATCATTTAGAGCAAACCCCGCTGAATACGCGGAAGATGCAGCAGCCACAGAGGCGGCAACAAGGCTTGCTCTAAACAAGAATTTTGAGGAGGTAGTCATAATAAGCTCCGTTATTATTTTTATTGGGAATTTTATTTTCTATTATCAGATCAATTATACGCTTCTATTATAAAAGCCCATAACCTGATATTACCAGTAAGTATTTCTTCCGCAATACAATATTGAAAAAATATCACACTAATATGGATAAAAATCACAAAAAATAGCTTAAGAACAAAAAAGAGAAACCATTCAAGGTAAGGAAAACGAGGAAAATATAGAGCATAAATAATTTAAACGGTCTGAATAGAAGAATAGACCCTAAGGCAAAGAATTGATATATACGGAATGAATTGAACGAATGAAAGGCTTGTAAAACGGTACGCTTTGCCATTAAGCACATCACTATAAAAGCAACATGAAATGGCGGAATGGACGGGACTCGAACCCGCGACCCCCTGCGTGACAGGCAGGTATTCTAACCAACTGAACTACCACTCCAACACGATCTAGTTCTTTTGCTTGTTTGACCAAGCCCACTGTCTAGTAAGTGGTGGGTGTGGAGAGGTTCGAACTCCCGACATTCGCCTTGTAAGGGCGACGCTCTCCCAACTGAGCTACACACCCGTTTGTAAAACGGTAACGCTTTGCCATTGAGCACATTGCTATAAAAACAACATGAAATGGCGGAATGGACGGGACTCGAACCCGCGACCCCCTGCGTGACAGGCAGGTATTCTAACCAACTGAACTACCACTCCAACACAATCTAGTACTTTTGCTTGTTTGACCAAGCCCACTGTCTAGTTAGTGGTGGGTGTGGAGAGGTTCGAACTCCCGACATTCGCCTTGTAAGGGCGACGCTCTCCCAACTGAGCTACACACCCGCTTGTAAAAACGGTAACGCTTTGCCATTGAGCACATTGCTATAAAAACAACATGAAATGGCGGAATGGACGGGACTCGAACCCGCGACCCCCTGCGTGACAGGCAGGTATTCTAACCAACTGAACTACCACTCCAACACGATCTAGTACTTTTGCTTGTTTGACCAAGCCCACTGTCTAGTAAGTGGTGGGTGTGGAGAGGTTCGAACTCCCGACATTCGCCTTGTAAGGGCGACGCTCTCCCAACTGAGCTACACACCCGTTTGTAAAACGGTAACGCTTTGCCATTGAGCACATCACTATAAAAGCAACATGAAATGGCGGGACTCGACCCGCGACCCCCTGCGTGACAGGCAGGTATTCTAACCAACTGAACTACCACTCCAACACGATCTAGCTTGTTTGACCAAGCCCCTGTCTGCGTGATTCGCCTTGTAAGGGCGACGCTCTCCCAACTGAGCTACACACCCGTTTGTAAAACGGTAACGCTTTGCCATTGAGCACATCACTATAAAAGCAACATTAAATGGCGGAATGGACGGGACTCGAACCCGCGACCCCCTGCGTGACAGGCAGGTATTCTAACCAACTGAACTACCACTCCAACACGATCTAGTCCTTTTTCTTGTTTGACCAAGCCCACTGTCTAGTAAGTGGTGGGTGTGGAGAGGTTCGAACTCCCGACATTCGCCTTGTAAGGGCGACGCTCTCCCAACTGAGCTACACACCCGTTTGTAAAACGGTAACGCTTTGCCATTGAGCACATTGCTATAAAAACAACATGAAATGGCGGAATGGACGGGACTCGAACCCGCGACCCCCTGCGTGACAGGCAGGTATTCTAACCAACTGAACTACCACTCCAACACAATCTAGTACTTTTGCTTGTTTGACCAAGCCCACTGTCTAGTTAGTGGTGGGTGTGGAGAGGTTCGAACTCCCGACATTCGCCTTGTAAGGGCGACGCTCTCCCAACTGAGCTACACACCCGCTTGTAAAAACGGTAACGCTTTGCCATTGAGCACATTGCTATAAAAACAACATGAAATGGCGGAATGGACGGGACTCGAACCCGCGACCCCCTGCGTGACAGGCAGGTATTCTAACCAACTGAACTACCACTCCAACACGATCTAGTACTTTTGCTTGTTTGACCAAGCCCACTGTCTAGTAAGTGGTGGGTGTGGAGAGGTTCGAACTCCCGACATTCGCCTTGTAAGGGCGACGCTCTCCCAACTGAGCTACACACCCGCTTGTTACCTAACATCAATAAACACGTACTTTACTTAGTAAAGTCGTGGTGCCGCCACCAAGAGTCGAACTCGGGACCCTCTGATTACAAGTCAGATGCTCTACCAACTGAGCTATAGCGGCATTACATGACGCAGCTCACTTTTATATAAACTTCTTTTAAGAAGAAGTGGTGCCGCCACCAAGAGTCGAACTCGGGACCCTCTGATTACAAGTCAGATGCTCTACCAACTGAGCTATAGCGGCATTACATGACGCAGTTCACTTTTTATATAAACTTCTTTTAAAAAGAAGTGGTGCCGCCACCAAGAGTCGAACTCGGGACCCTCTGATTACAAGTCAGATGCTCTACCAACTGAGCTATAGCGGCATTACATGACGCAGTTCACTTTTTATATAAACTTCTTTTAAAAAGAAGTGGTGCCGCCACCAAGAGTCGAACTCGGGACCCTCTGATTACAAGTCAGATGCTCTACCAACTGAGCTATAGCGGCTTTAATAAAAGCAAAATCTTTTTTTATCCTACAAGAGGACTATGACCAAAAAATGGTGCCGCCACCAAGAGTCGAACTCGGGACCCTCTGATTACAAGTCAGATGCTCTACCAACTGAGCTATAGCGGCATTTCTCAAGTTTTGGTCGGGACGGCAGGATTTGAACCTGCGACCACTAACACCCCATGCTAGTGCGCTACCAGGCTGCGCTACGCCCCGATGCAGACAACAACTATGTCGCTGTCAGCGGGGGCGTATATTACTATAACGAATTGAAAAGGGAAGACTTTTATATATTTTTTTTTGATTTAATCACGCAATAACAATTAAATAGATACATCGCTTAAACATTGATCTAAGTATCATTCCTCTTAACTCTTCAATAGCAACGAGATAAGACACCCCACCAATCAAACCAATATAAAAAGCAGCATTAAAGGACAGCTAGACACAAAAAAACCATCCAAAATGGATGGTTTTTTAAAAAAAGAAAAACTATTCTTGCATATAGTCTTCTACTTTTGACTTAAGCTTTTGCCCTGGCCGAAAAGTAACTACCGTACGTGCAGTAATTGGGATCTCTTCTCCCGTTTTAGGGTTTCGACCTGGACGCTGACTTTTTTCACGCACTTCAAAATTTCCAAAGCCAGACAACTTAACTTGCTGCCGCTCTATTAGTGAATTACGTACGACATCAAAAAAATCTTCAACCAAGTCTTTTGCGTCTTTTTTACTCAGACCAATTGAATCCACTAAATTTTCAGCAAGGTCCGCTTTTGTCAACGACCCCATAAATCTACCCCCTTACAACGGCGCCCAACTGATCAAACAACGCCGCTACAGTTTGTTCGACAGAGTTGTTCACTTCTTCATCACTAAGAGTGTGTGAAGGATGCTGCCACGTCAAGCCCAAAGCGACACTTTTTTTCGATTCATCAATACCTTGGCCCTGATAAACATCAAACACCAAGACACTTTTAAGCGCATCACCTGCAGAACTCAAAATCACTTTTTCTAACTCACTTACAGCAACAGCACGATCAACCAACAAGGCCAAATCACGACGCACTTCAGGGAATTTAGAAACTGCTTTATATTCAGGTAAAGAAGCCTGCAGTACGGCCGACAAGGCAATGTCAAAAACATATAAAGGCTGATTAGCCCCTAATTCTTTAGACAACTGAGGATGCAGCTCACCTATTACACCAACAAACTCGCCATCAACAAAAATATCAGCTGAACGACCTGGATGAAGAAAAACACAACCAGACGGCTCGTAACTCGGCTTGCCACCATCATTCAACGCAAACAACGCTTCAACGTGTGACTTAAGGTCATAAAAATCAACCTTCTCACTATTATGATACCAAGCTTCAGCATCACGAGACCCTGCAATCAGACCAGAAATTTGCTGCTGCTGATCTAACTTATCTAAGGCATCTACAGAACCAATGAAACGACGCCCTGTCTCAAACAAACGCACACGAGACTGCTGACGATTTTGATTATGCAGATAAGCTCTTACCAACCCCGGCACCAAACTAGGACGCATAACGCCCATGTCAGCAGAAATCGGATTCGCCAGTGGCACAGGCTCTATCTCAGGCAAAAACTGCTTACTTAAGACTGGATCAATAAAACTGTATGTCACCGCCTCCTGATAACCCTGAGACACTAGAATGGATCGCAATACTTGAATTTGAGCTTTCGTCTCAGACAAAGGTGTAAAATCCACCGCCGCCTGAGGCATAGAAGATGGAAGATTATCATAGCCATAAATACGCGCCACTTCTTCGATCAAATCCGCTTCAATAGCAATATCAAAACGATGAGATGGCGCTCTGGTCAGCCAAGCCTCATCCGTTACCTCAATCATCTCCAAACCAAGACGAGTCAGAATATCCGTCACAAGGTCTTTATCAATCGACATAGCCAAATATTGATCGAGCTTCTTACGACGCAAAGCCACCACTGCCGCCTCTGGCAATGACGCTTCATTTAACGCATGAGTAATAGGACCAACTTGACCGCCTGCAATCTCAACAACCAATGCTGTCGCACGCTCAATCGCTCGCTCTTGTAGTGTTGCGTCGACACCGCGCTCAAATCGATGAGACGAATCGGTATGTAAACCATAAGAACGCGCCTTACCCGCCAAAGACAATGGTGTAAAGAAAGCACTCTCAAGAAAAATATCCTTCGTTTCTTCGTTAACCCCAGACCCTTCACCACCCATCACTCCAGCAATAGCTAGCGGTGTTTTTTCATCGGCGATAACCAAAGTGTCATTACGAAGCGTTACTTCCTGACCATCAAGCAAGACGATTTTTTCATCTTTATTGGCCATTCGAACAATAATTGAACCCGATAAATTTGCTAAGTCAAAGGCATGCATCGGCTGACCCAACTCAAGCATCACATAATTCGTTATATCTACAATTGGGTCTATAGAACGAATCCCACTACGACGAAGCTTCTCAACCATCCACAAAGGAGTCTTAGCTTTCACATCGACACCACGCACGACACGGCCTAAATAACGAGGGCAAGCATCCATCGCATCCACTCGTACGGGGAAAGCATCATCAATAGCGACATAAGCCGGGGCAACCTTAACAGGCGTCACATCAACCTTGTTTAAAACTCCCACTTCACGTGCCAAGCCAGCAACACTTAAACAGTCACTGCGATTAGGCGTTAAATCAACATCAATAATCTGATCATCAAGCCCTAAAAAAGCACGAAAATCTTCGCCAGCCTTTGCAGATGATGGTAATTCCATAATACCGTCATGGTCATCACTCAAACCCAACTCAGAGGCAGAGCACAACATACCAAACGATTCAACTTGACGAAGTTTGGCTTTTTTAATTTTGAAATCTGCGCCTAATACGGCACCGATTTTTGCAAAGGGGATCTTAATACCGGCACGCGCATTCGGTGCACCACAAACCACTTGAAAAACTTCTATGCCATCAGACACCTGACAAACTTGCAGTTTATCGGCATTTGGGTGAGGCTCAGCGCTGATAATCTCACCTACCACCACACCTAAAAACTCAGAGGCAACAGGTAAAACTTCATCTACTTCAAGGCCAGCCAGAGTAATTTGAGCCACCAAATCATCACTACTAATACTTGGATTGACCCACTCTCTTAACCAATTCTCACTAACTTTCATAAAAACATCCTAGGTCGAGGGGTTACTTGAACTGCTTAAGAAAACGCAAATCGTTCTCAAAGAACATACGCAAGTCTTCTACTTTATATCGCAACATAGCAAATCGCTCGACCCCCATACCAAAAGCAAAGCCCGTGTATTTCTCTGAGTCGATACCCGACATTTCTAGCACTTTAGGATGAACCATGCCGCACCCCAAGACCTCTAACCACGATTCTTCACCTTTACTGTTGGTGCGCATGATATCCACTTCAATAGAAGGTTCAGTAAATGGAAAATAACTAGGGCGGAAACGCACTTTCAAATCATCTTCAAAGAAGACATTCAAAAACTGCTGCAGGATACCTTTTAGATCAGCGAAAGAAATATTTTCGTCAATCAACAAACCTTCTACCTGATGAAACATTGGTGTATGCGTTTGATCTGAATCACAACGATAAACACGACCTGGACAGATAATTCTAATAGGAGGCTGGGTCGTTTCCATTGTGCGCACTTGAACAGGTGATGTATGCGTTCTTAATACTGTCGTTGGATTGAAGTAAAAAGTATCTTGCATAGCGCGCGCCGGATGATGCGCAGGAATATTCAAGGCTTCAAAGTTGTGATAATCATCTTCAATTTCTGGCCCTTCAGCCACATCAAAACCAATCCCCCGAAAAAAGGTTTCTATACGCTCCATCGTACGAGTCACGGGATGTAAACCACCCACCTCTTGACCCTTACCAGATAGAGAAACATCGATAGTCTCAGTCGCCAGCTTGGCATTCAAAGCGGCCTTAGCTAACGCGGCTTTGCGTTCGGTGATCTTTTCTTGAACTTGCCCTTTGGCTTCATTCACCAGCTGACCAAATTTTGGCCGATCCTCTGCAGAAACACTACCAAGCTGTTTCAACAAAGTGGTCAGAGCGCCCTTCTTTCCCAAATAATGCACACGTACATCATCCAGAGCGGACTCACTCTCAGACGCAGCCACTGCGCTAAGCGCATCAGCAAGAATCTGCTTTAGGTTCTCCATTTACACACTCCAAAAAATAAAATAGGGGAAGGACCGTTGGCCCTTCCCCTATCAAAGACTGCATTGAATCATTCGTTCTATTAAGACTATATCTTTCAAGACCGAATCACTCTAAGGCTACGTCAGAAATTAAGCCAAGCTTGCTTTCGCTTTTTCAACGATTGCAGCAAAAACTTCTTTCTCGTACACAGCTAGGTCAGCCAAAACCTTACGGTCAATTTCAATTGCAGCTTGTTTCAAGCCAGCAATGAAACGGCTGTAAGACAGACCATTGATACGTGCAGCAGCGTTAATACGAGCAATCCACAAAGCGCGGAATTGACGTTTACGCTGACGACGGTCACGGTACTGATACTGACCAGCTTTGATAACAGCTTGTTTTGCTACACGAAATACACGACTACGTGCACCGTAATAACCTTTAGCTTGCTTTAAAATCTTCTTGTGACGGCGACGAGCCTGAACACCACGTTTTACGCGAGGCATAATATAAACCTTATACTAATAAATTAATGAACTAAAAAATCTAGACCTAGATGTATGGCAACATGCGTACAATTAACGCTTTGTCACTTTGCGCAATCTTCTTCATAGTACGAAGATGACGCTTACGCTTAGTCGATTTCTTAGTCAAAATATGACTAGTATGAGACTGCTTATGCTTAAAACCATTCGCGGTACGTTTGAAGCGCTTAGCTGCGCCACTGTGTGACTTAATTTTGGACATGATAAAACCACTCTCGCATTCGTTAATGTTAGTGTAATTTCCTAAGAATACGATTCTTAAAACCTAAGTTTATAAAATCGCATTATTTAAAATCACTTCTTCTTTTTGGGGCCTAGCACCATAGTCAATTGACGACCTTCCATTTTCGCAGCTTGCTCTACTGCACCATACTCCTCTAAGTCTATAGCGACTCGATTCATAAGTTGCATACCAAGCTCCTGATGGGCCATTTCACGACCGCGGTATCTTAACGACACCTTGGCCTTATCCCCGCCTTCAAGGAAACGTATCAGGTTGCGGAGTTTTACCTGATAATCCCCTTCCTCCGTCCCTGGACGGAATTTCATTTCTTTAACCTGAATCTGCTTCGCATTTTTCTTTTGAGCCGCTTTCGCTTTCTTTAGCTCAAAAATATGCTTGCCGTAGTCCATGATTTTACAAACAATCGGATCTGAATCAGCAATTTGCACCAGGTCAAGCGTCGCATCTTGTGCTGCTTTAAGTGCCTCTTCAAGCGAGACAACGCCAACTTGTTCACCGTCGACAGCAATTAAGCGCACTTCGGTAGCTCGAATATTCTCGTTGATTAGAGGACGCTGCTTACTAGCGGTACGTCCACGATTCATATTACCTTTTATAGTACTATCTCCACTTCTTGTTTACGGCTACGGCGAGCAACTTCTTTTTGAAGCAAACCTTCAAAATCAGAAAGACTCATCACTCCAAGATCTTCACCAGCACGAGTTCGAACGGCAACTTGTTGCTGCTCAACCTCCTTATCTCCAACAACGATCATGTATGGGACTCGTTGAAGTGTATGCTCGCGAATTTTAAACCCGATCTTCTCGTTTCTCAAGTCAAGTTTTGCTCTAAAGCCATTTGAATTTAATCTTTTTGCCAAATCAGAACAATAGTCTGCTTGGCGATCTGTAATGTTCATGATAACAACTTGTTCGGGTGCAAGCCAGACAGGAAACGCACCTTCTGTCTCTTCAATCAAAATACCAATGAAACGCTCAAGTGAACCCACTATTGCTCGGTGCAACATAACTGGCGTTTGGCGCGAACCATCTTCTGAGACATATTGTGCACTCAAACGAGTCGGCATAGAAAAATCAACCTGAATGGTACCACACTGCCACACACGTCCAATGGCATCTTTCAAAGAAAACTCAATTTTAGGCCCATAAAATGCGCCTTCTCCTGGCAACTCTTCCCAGTCAAGCCCAGCCGAATCCAATGCATGAGCTAAGGCTTTTTCAGACTTATCCCATACTTCATCAGATCCAACCCGCTGCTCTGGACGAGTAGACAATCGATAAATAATATTATCAAAACCAAAGTCAGCATAAACCTCATGTAACAAATCAATAAACTCAGACACTTCTTGCTGAATCTGACCTTCTGTTACAAAAATATGACCATCGTCTTGTACAAAGTTACGAACCCGCATTATACCATGTAAAGCACCAGAAGGCTCATTACGGTGACAAGAGCCAAACTCTGCCATTCGAAACGGCAAATCACGGTAACTCTTCAACCCCTGGTTATAAACCTGAATGTGACACGGACAATTCATCGGTTTTACGGCATAATCACGATTTTCAGAATGCGTAGTAAACATATTCTCGTGATACTTACCCCAGTGCCCAGACTTTTCCCAAAGCACTCGGTCAACAATCTGCGGCGTTTTTACTTCTTGATAGTCATTATCAAGCTGCTTTTGCCGCATATATTGTTCAACAGCTTGATACAAGCGCCATCCCTTAGGATGCCAAAACACCATTCCAGGCGCTTCTTCTTGAAGATGAAAAAGATCTAACTTCTTACCTAATTTACGATGATCACGCTTTTCAGCCTCCTCAATACGAGTCAAATAGGCTTTCAATTCTTTTTTGTCATTCCAAGCTGTACCATAAATACGCTGTAGCATTTCATTATTGGAGTCACCGCGCCAATAAGCACCCGCCAACTTCGTCAACTTGAAATGACGCAATACACGAGTGTTTGGCACATGAGGACCACGACACATATCCATATATTCTTCGTGACGATATAAGCCAACCTCTTTTACAGACTGATCCATGCCGTCAATCAAGGCAACTTTATAGGTTTCTCCGCGATCAACGAATTGCTGACGAGCATCCGCAACTGGAGTCATTTTCTTTACAACATCGTAATCCGTTTTAACCAATTCACCCATACGCTTTTCAATGGCAGCTAAGTCGTCTGGCGTAAAAGGGCGCTCATAAGCGATATCGTAATAAAAACCCTCACCTATCACGGGCCCGATTGCCATTTCTGCGGTGGGATACAACTGCTTAACAGCGTGACCAACAAGATGCGCAAATGAATGGCGAATGATCTCGACACCATCGTCATCTTTTCCAGTAACGATGCTCAATTTGGCATCGTCTGAAATGAGCTCACAAGCATCGACCAGAATGCCATTTATACGACCAGCCACAGTCGCTTTTGCAAGACCAGGGCCGATATCCTCAGCCACCTGCATAACAGTTACTGGGTTTGAAAAAGAGCGTTGACTGCCATCAGGCAAAGTAATTACAGGCATTTTATTCCCCTATCGGAGTCAGTGGTGCTCCATACTAAAGAGCACATGTAAATTTCAGCGCATAAATTATCATTTTTCGATTATTCATGCGAATCTAATTTAAATAACGCTATTATTGTACGCACTATGGCTATTCGCAAAAATCAAGGCCTTTTTATCTCATTCAGCCATAGACATTCTCTGCATGCAGAGTAAAATTACCCTCTGTTTTGCATAGACTTCTATTTACTGAAAGGCCGTATGGATTCCAACAATCTTGATAACTACTGTATTGAGACCACTCAATCAGAACCCGACCTATTAATCGAACTGGTTGAAAAGACCTATTCGGACATGGGTTACCCTAATAAGTTATCGGGAAAAACCATTGGCCGTACGTTGAAGCTTCTAGCAAGGATCGCACAACCTAAACGAGCTCTCGAGATTGGCATGTTTACAGGCTATTCAGCACTATCAATAGCTGAAGGGATGCCAAATGACAGTGAGCTCATTTGTTGCGAAACAAACCCAAGAGCCATTGAGTTTGCTCAATCTTTTTTTGATCGCAGCGCACATGGCAAGAAAATCAAACCGATTTTTGGCCCTGCGCTAGATACGATCAAATCCCTTGAAGGGGAATTTGACTTTGTCTTTATTGATGCTGATAAACGCAATTACCTGAACTATTACGAAGCCGTTTTACCGCTTGTTAGATCTGGTGGCCTTATTATTATTGATAACTCCTTATGGCAAGGAAGAGTTCTAGCCCCAAAAGAAAACAGCGATATCGCTGTCAACCAAGTCAACCGCTTAATTGCGCAAGACAAACGAGTTGAGAATGTTCATCTGAATGTTCGCGACGGTCTTAACATCGTCGTAAAACACTAACCCTATTTCTTATAAGCCCCATTCGCCTTTGGGTCACCTCAGGCGAATGGGGCTTATGTGCTATTAAAAAGATATTACGCAAGAGGCAACGATTTTGGTCGTTTTTAAAATCACGAATAACATCTCTGGGAAGCACTATATTGGTACTTCTTTCAACAGCGGCTTCCAACGTTTTGAGCAATACATTGAAGCAACGAACGAAGGCCTAGATTTCCCCTTATACAATGACATTAGGGAAAGTGGTGTTGAAGCATTCACGGTTGAAGAGCTGTTTGAAACCAGCGACAAGCAAGAACTATATGAATTAGAAACAGACTATATTTCTATTTATAACGGCGAAAGCTTACGTGGCTACAAAATAGCCCAGACAGCTGAAAAAGCCGCCAACCTAAACACAGGTAAAAAAGCACTTTTTGATGCCAATGGCGTATCAACGGCAGAACAACCTAAAAAAACAAGAAAAGCCGCTGTTAAAAAGACCGTAGCGCTCCCAAAAAAAACACTTGAGCCAACACCAACCGCTCACGCCTTCTTTGGAGAGCTCATTGGTGAAGAAAGACTAGACACTCCTACTACTATAGTAACGGAGAAAAAAAAAGCACCAGCTCGAACAAAAAGCAAAGCTAGCACTCAAAAAATGCTGAATGAGGCTGAAAAAACATCAAAAAAAGAACGCGAAGATAAGCTAAAAGCTCAGCAACAGGCCGAGGCAGAAGAAATGGCTCTGATCATGGCAAAAATTGATGTCACCTCCAAATCAGCAACCTCTGCATTTCGCAGACGAAAAAGTTAAGTGATATAAGAGAAACAAAAAAACCAGTTGATTACTCAACTGGTTTTTTTATTTAAACACTTTAACGCCTTATCATAGCCTACCTATGACCTAGCCTTCTTAAGCGTCTCAGAGATCATAAAAGCCAACTCTAAAGATTGATCCGCATTCAGACGAGGATCACAATGAGTGTGGTAACGGTCCGCCAAATCAGCTTCCGTCACTTCAAAAGAACCACCAACACATTCTGTTACATTTTGACCAGTCATCTCAAAATGTACACCACCTGCATAGCTACCTTCTGCACTATGAACCTGAAAGAACTGCTGAACCTCTCTTAAGATGTCATCAACACGACGCGTTTTATAGCCCGTTGATGCCTTAACCGTGTTTCCATGCATTGGATCGCTACTCCAAACCACATTCTTGCCTTCTTTCTGAATGGCTTGAATCAGCTTAGGCATTCCGCTCTCAACTTTATCAGCGCCCATACGAACAATCACATTCAAACGGCCCGGCTCATTTTTAGGATTTAACACATCACACAAACGCACTAAATCTTCAGGATCCATTGATGGACCTGCTTTTACACCAATAGGATTTTGAACACCACGTAAGAATTCAACATGCGCCCCATCTAGCTGACGAGTACGATCACCAATCCAAAGCATATGCGCAGAACAATCAAACCAATCACCAGTCAAGCTATCCTGACGAGTAAGCGCCTGCTCATATGGCAACAGCAACGCCTCATGGGAGGTATAAAAGTCGGTTTCCTTTAACTGAGCCAAACCTGGACCAATGCCGCACGCCTCCATAAACTGCAAAGCATCATCAATTTTTCCAGCAACACTATGAAAACGACTGCCCGCAGGACTGACATTTAAAAAGTCCAAGTTCCATTGATGAACTTGGTGTAAATCAGCGAAACCACCTTGAGCAAACGCTCGAAGTAAATTCATCGTAGACGCACTTTGATTATAAACCTGTACCAAGCGCTCTGGATCAGGAACCCTAGCCTTCTCATTGAAATCGATACCATTAATAATATCACCGCGATAGCTCGGCAACTCAACACCATCGATCACCTCTAAGCCTGCAGATCTAGGTTTGGCAAATTGTCCAGCCATACGGCCAACCTTTACAACAGGACATTTTCCCGCATAAGTAAGGACAACCGCCATCTGCAACATAACCTTAAAGGTGTCACGAATATTATTAGCATGGAATTCAGCAAAACTTTCAGCACAATCACCACCTTGTAACAGAAATGATTGCCCATTAGCAACTTGAGCTAATGCCTTTTTAAGCTGACGAGCTTCACCTGCAAAAACAAGAGGAGGCATTTTTCCCAATGCAACCTCGACCTGAGCAAGATGCTCCGCACTAGGATAAACCGGCTGCTGAAGCGCCGTTTTTTCTTTCCAGCTTGTTAGTTCCCACTGTTTCATAATCTTCTACAACCTTTTTCTACAAATCATTTTTTAATATTTACTAACGAGCAACAACCCAAAGTATTTCAGCGTCTTTTACTGACAACGAAACAACCGCATGTCCCATAGTGGCGTCATAATATACACTATCACCCTCCCTCAGCTCTATCGGCTCATAAAGCTCAGTGAAAAAATTAATCTTACCCTGTAACACCAAGAGAAATTCCTCACCATCATGGCGAACCCATTCCTTAAACTCAGAAAAAGATCGAGCCCGAACTTTTGTTTTAAAGGGCACCATTTTTTTACGACTAATCGAATAATTTAAAAGTTCATGCTCATACGTAGCCGTAGGGTGAGGCTCTCCTTTTCCTTTATGAGTAATATCCCTCCTCCCCGCAATAGAGTGCTCACTCGCCTCAACAAAAAGCTGTGGTAAATCCATTTCCAACCCATTAATTAACTTTTGAACAATAGTAAAGCTTGGCGAAACCTGATCATTCTCAATTTTTGAAAGCGTTGAACGAGCAATACCTGTTCTTTTACCCACCTCCTCAAGCGTCCAGCCTTTCGCAAGACGGATTTCCTTTACACGCTTACCTAGCTCTAACGGCTCGACAAAGCGATCAGGGTCTGAAGCTGTGGCTGTTTCTAATGACGGACGGCTAACCATAATTCTCCAACACTACCTTTTAAAGAAAACACAACTAAAAAACGACAAACCAAATAGTAAGAAAACCCAATCGCCTAAGAATACTAACTTTTCAATAAAGGCTTCATGACCACTATACACCGAGAAAGATCAAAACCCTTTCCAGCAACTTGTGACATCAAGTCATTATAATCACCGCCTTTCCCGCTCTCCAACAACACCCACAAAACTGAGGATCGAGTTCCAGTCCTACAAAAAGCCAATGTTTTTTTATTCTCAGCCAGAGAATTACTTTGAAAATCAACCTGCTCTTGCGACAGCTTAGCCAAATCAATTGGATTATTTACATACTCCATTCCCAACGCTTCGGTTGCGTTACGAATACTTTCACCTAGTGGCTGATCATCCGACTCCGCTTCAGGACGATTATTAATAATCCTTTCAAACCCTTTCGATTTAAGAGCGGCAACTTCCTCTATAAGAAGCTGAGGAGCAACGAAATAAAACTCGTCGAGTTGAATTGGATGGCTCATAACTACTTACCCTTTGAAATTAATTTAAGAGCGGTATAACACCTTAATAAGATGAAAACCAAACTGTGTTTTTATCGGCCCCTGCACTTTAAATAAAGGCCCACCAAAGACAGCTTTGTCAAAGGCCGGCACCATATCACCCTTGCGAAACTCCCCAAGATCTCCACCTTTTTTACCCGAAGGACAGGTAGAAAATTGTTTAGCTAACTTATGGAAATCGGCCCCTTTATCCAACTTAACCTTTAAGGAATCCGCTTCTACCTTTGTTTTTACCAAAATATGACACGCACTTGCCGTCGACATCCGAACTCCTATTACTCAATTTAACTAGATAAAACATGTTAACCTATTTAGTATAATGGGATTAACTAAAAGCTATGATTAATCTTAAAAAAGTATCGGCGCAAAAGCAGTATCAACACCAATAATAGGCGACCTTAACATGAGCAATTATGCAGCAATCGGCGACCTCTCCTTTCTCCTTGTAGAACCTTCTGACACCCAAAAGAAAATCATCACTAAAGCCTTAGAAGAAGCAGGCATCAAACAAATTGAGTACGCGAATAACATTGAAGAAACCATGTCATCGCTATCTTCCTTTCCTCCAGACTTAGTTATTTCCTCAATGTATCTTCCTGACGGATCAGCTAATGATTTAATCGACAAAATTCGAAAAAGTGAAGAAACTGAAGGCCAGCATTTCATGCTAATTTCCAGCGAAAGAAACCGAGAACAACTAGAACATCTTAGGCAATCTGGCGTACTGGCCATATTACCAAAACCTTTCACTAAAAAAGATCTTGAACGCGCCATCCACGCAACTCTCGATCTCATTGTAGAGGAAGAGATTGACTTAGAAATGTTCGACCCAAGAACACTCCGTGTTTTAGTGACAGACGATAGCCGCATGGCGAGAAAGCACATTAGCAAAACACTTAACACAATGGGCATAGAAGACATTCAATTTGCTGAGAATGGCAAAGAAGCCATTGAATTACTTAACACAACAGAATTCGACCTTATTGTTACCGATTACAATATGCCAGAAATGGATGGCAGAGAGCTAACCGAGGCAGTTCGAAAAGACCCAGCATTAGCCCACATACCGATACTGATGGTCAGTTCAAACTCTGAAGATAGCCAACTATCAAATATCGCCCAAGAAGGAGTCGATGCTATTTGCGGAAAGCCTTTCGAGCCAGCTATCGTCAGGCAACTATTAGCAAAAATACTAAACTAAAGGCATAAAAAAAGAGCTTCAAAGGAAGCTCTTTTTAATATTAGGATATCAAAAATAAGTTCAGTAATGCGTCATTAACTCTACAACTATTTGCTTATTCGCTTCAGGAAAGCCATAAGACATCAAATCAGAAAAAGCGACCCAACGGACTTCTTGCCCTTCTTTACCAACTGGCTCACCATCAAACCCTGTAACCTTATAAAAGAATAATTCAACCAACTTATCGCCGTAATCATGAGAAATTGTTTTAAAAAAATCACACCCAGTTATAGAAATTCCACATTCTTCTTTTAACTCTCTTACCAAAGCCGTTTCTACAGATTCAGAAGCCTCACATTTTCCGCCAGGAAACTCCCACAAACCACCTTGATCCTGCTTAGAGTTCCTAAGAGCAACAAATACACTATTATCACGAAGGATAATACCAACAGCCACTTTCACTCGAATCAAGTACGATACTCCGCATTGATAGTGACGTATTCATGAGAAAAATCGGTTGTCCAGACAGTATCAGACGCCTCGCCCATTCCAAGATCAACACAAATGCGAATCTCTTGTGGCTTCATCGCCTGCTTACCATGCTCTTCAATATAATCAGGTGAGCGACAGCCATCGCGAGCAATTTCAAATCCATTAATATGCAGCTGAACTCGATCCACATCTAATCCACTAACACCAGCACGACCAACGACGGCCAAAATCCGCCCCCAGTTTGGATCTGATGCAAATAATGCGGTCTTAACTAATGGCGAATGCGCTATTTCAAAGGCTGTTTTTGTGGCGTCACTTTCGTTAACCGCACCAATAACCTCCACCGTAACAAACTTAGTAGCCCCTTCACCATCACGGACAATAGCATGAGCTAATTCTTGCATTACTTCAGTAAACGCCACAACAAAAGCTTGAGCCAGTGGCTGATCAATAGATGTGACAGCCGAATTACCAGCCATACCCGTCGCTACTGCAATACAAGAATCATTTGTTGAAGTATCACTGTCGACAGTAATGCGATTAAAGCTTTTATTCACAACACTTTTCAAAATTGCCTGGAGAACATCGACATTCATTGCAATATCGCTGCATACATAGCCCAGCATAGTCGCCATATTTGGACGAATCATGCCTGCACCTTTAGAAATACCAGCGATAGTATAAACTTTACCTTCAAATTCGAAGGTACGAATAGACCCTTTAGGTAAAGTATCGGTTGTCATAATACCAACACCCGCAGCATGCCAATTACTACCAGATAAATTAGCAAGGGCAGCAGGAATAGCTGCAATAATTTTGTCTACAGGCAAAGGCTCACCAATAACACCAGTAGAAAAAGGGAGTATAGACTCCACCCTAACATCCACCTGAGCAGCTAAAGCCTCACAAGACTTCAATGCAGCGACAAGACCAGATTTACCTGTACCAGCATTAGCGTTACCTGTATTGATCAGCAGATAACGACTACCAGCCAAACCTAAATGCTTTTGGCAAACACGAACAGGCGCTGCACAAAAAGCATTTTGAGTAAAAACACCCGCTACCGAAGCGCCTTCACATAACTCAAAGATGACAATATCTTTTTTATTAGGTTTTTTAACACCAGCTTCTGCAACACCTATTCTAACCCCTTTAATTTCTGGGATGAGAGGGAAATCGTGTAATCCTACCGCCATTTAAGCCTTCTCCAGTTAAATCAAACTACCGTGACATTGTTTATATTTTTTACCAGAGCCACACGGGCAAGGCTCGTTACGCCCTACCTTAGGTTGCTCTTGAGCTGAATTAGACTCAGAAGGTGTATCAGAAAGAGAATTCAAAGAATCATGAACCATGCTCACTGTCGTTTTTTCATCTTGCTGCCTACGAGACTCCTCTATTTTTTCAGCTTCTTCTGCAGACTGAACCTTTACGCGAGTAACAATTTGAATCACTTCAAATTTAATTTGCTCTAACAAGCCTTGAAATAACTCAAACGCTTCTCGCTTATATTCCTGCTTAGGGTTTTTTTGTGCATAACCACGTAAGTGAATACCCTGCCTAAGCATATCCATCGTCTGGAGATGCTCCTTCCAAAGCGTATCTAGAACCTGTAAAAGGACCTGTTTTTCAAAAGCTCTGAAAGGCTGGACACCAGCAATGGCTTCTTTCGCTTTATAATCATCAATAAAACTGTCAAGTATTTTTTGACGAAGTGGCTCTTCATAAAGTTTTTTATCTTCTTCTACCCATTTAGAAACTGGAAGTGTAAGGCCAAATTCATTACGAGCCTTCTCTTCTAATCCTTCAAGATCCCACATATCGAAGATACTTTGCGGAGGTATAAATTCATCAACGAGCCCTGTGACAACCACTTCCCTCATAGCAGAAATAGCGTCAGATAAATCATCAGAAACCATCATTTCAAAACGTTGACGATAAATAACCTGACGTTGATCATTTGCTACATCATCATACTCTAGCAACTGCTTACGAATATCAAAGTTACGACCCTCAACTTTCCGCTGAGCTTTTTCAATCGCATTTGAAACCATCTTGTGCTCGATAGCTTCGCCTTTCTCCATCCCAAGCGCCATCATCATTTTTTTAATGCGATCAGACATAAAAATTCGCATTAAGTTATCTTCTAATGACAAATAAAAGCGAGAAGATCCTACATCACCCTGACGACCAGCACGCCCGCGCAATTGGTTATCAATACGACGAGATTCATGCCGCTCAGTACCAATAATATGCAAACCACCTGCAGCCAAAACAGATTCGTTACGCAACTTCCAATCGGCTTTCAGAGCATCAATACTATCTTGACTAGCACCATCGCCTAGTTGAGCCAACTCAACTTGTAAATTACCACCCAGAACAATATCCGTACCACGGCCAGCCATATTTGTAGCAATAGTGACAGCACCAGGGCGACCTGCATCAGCAACCGTCTGAGCTTCACGCTCATGCTGTTTCGCATTAAGAACATTATGTTTAATATTTTTTTTAAGAAGATAATTCGACAAAAGCTCAGAATACTCAATAGACGCGGTGCCAACCAATACAGGGCGACCCTCTTTGACTATCTCTTCAATGTCCAACACAATTGCTTCGAACTTGTCTTCTGTTGACATGTAAATCAGATCATTAAAATCTTTACGCTGAACCTGACGATTCGTAGGAATAACAATAACGGTTAATCCGTAGATTTGCTGAAATTCAAACGCCTCAGTATCCGCAGTCCCTGTCATGCCAGAAAGTTTTTCATATAAACGGAAATAATTCTGGAAGGTAGTAGAGGCTAGGGTTTGGCTTTCTGCCTGAATCGTCATCCCTTCTTTTGCTTCTACAGCTTGATGAATACCTTCAGACCAACGACGACCAGCCATAGTTCGGCCAGTGTGCTCATCAACAATAACAACTTGGTCGTCCTGAATAACGTAATCTATATCTTTCTTAAAGATAACATGCGCTTTCAAACAAGCATGGACATGGTGCAATAGAGAAAGGTTACCTGCAGCATAAAGGCTTTCACCTTCACCAAGTAAACCTTGCTCTACTAACCAACCCTCAACAAAGGAGTGGCCATCTTCCGTCAGTTCAATACTTCGTTGCGATTCGTCAAAAATATAATGCCCTGTAGGCTCTTCACCTTCGCTCTCCTCTTGTTTAACTAGAAGAGGAGCAAGCATATTAATTTTACGATACTGCTCAGAACTATCTTCAACCGCACCAGATATGATAAGAGGCGTTCTAGCTTCATCTATGAGAATAGAATCGACCTCATCCACAACAGAGAAGTTTAAATCACGCTGCACACGATCCTCTAAACGAAAAACCATATTATCGCGAAGATAATCAAAACCAAATTCATTATTGGTTCCATAGGTGATATCACATAAATAGGCTGCTTTTTTCTCATCTCTATCTTGACCCGAGAAAACGACACCAACACTCATATCTAAGAATTCATAGAGAGGTCGCATCCAGTTAGCATCACGCTTAGCAAGGTAATCATTCACAGTAACAACGTGAACACCTTTTGATGACAGTGCATTTAAATAAACAGCAAGTGTGGCAACCAGCGTCTTACCCTCACCAGTACGCATTTCTGCAATTTTGCCTTCATTCAATACCATACCGCCGATAAGCTGAACGTCAAAATGACGCATCCCCATTACACGACGACTGCCTTCACGGACTACCGCAAACGCTTCAGACAAAATGGAGTCAAGCGATTCCCCTTTATCAAGACGGTCTCGAAACTCACTGGTTTTTGCAGATAAGTCATCATCCGAGAGCTTTTGAAGGGATTCTTCAAGTTGATTTATCTGTGTAACGACTTTTTTATATCGTTTCACTTCTCGGTCATTCTTTGTACCGACAATTTTTTTAATTACAGTTCCTAACATCTTGAACTCAACGTAGCCAATTAGTAATAAATAGAGTCTACCACGGTAATGTGTGACAAAACATGAAATATCAAGAACCTAAATGCAAAAAAAACCAGGCATATAGCCTGGTTTTTTAAAATACGATCAAGAATTAATCAGTTATTACACACCAACAAAAGCCGGTTCAACATAGGAGATTGGTGTTGTTTGCGCTTCATCTTCATAAACGACGTATTCCCAAGCATCCTGATGCTCAAGTAAAGCTAACAAAAGTTTATTATTTAACGCATGCCCGGATTTATACGCCTTATATTCTCCAATCAAACTATGACCAAGAAGATAAAGATCCCCAATCGCATCTAAAATTTTATGACGAACCAATTCATCTCGGTAACGTAATCCTTCATCATTCAACACACGGTAATCATCAAGAACAATAGCGTTCTCCATATTTGCACCGCGAGCAAGATTATTGTTCTTAAAGTACTCAAGATCTTTCATGAAGCCAAATGTTCTAGCACGACTAATTTCTTTTACAAAAGTTGTCGTCGAAAAATCAAATGATGTGCTCTGAACATCTTCACCAATAGCCGGATGCTGAAAGTCTATAGTGAAAGACAAGCGAAAGCCCGAGTGCGGCTCAAGAGAAGCAAATTTATCACCCTCATCAACTCGAATAGGCTTTTTAACTCGAATGAATTTTTTAGGTGCATTTTGAGCTTCAAGACCAGCCGACTGAAGAAGAAAAACAAAAGGACTAGCACTTCCATCCATAAGTGGAATTTCACTAGCACTCACTTCTACATAAGCATTGTCTACACCCAAACCAGCCATTGCAGATAACAAATGCTCTACGGTACTTACCTTCACATCACCCTGACATAAAGCCGTAGCAAAATTTGTTGACCCAACCGCTCGTGCATCACCATGAATCTCAACAACTGGATCCAAGTCTGTACGAACAAATACAATACCTGTGTTCACAGGTGCAGGTTTTAGTGTCAAATACACTTTTTCGCCAGAGTGTAAACCCACTCCAGTTGCTCGAATAATGTTTTTTAGTGTGTGTTGGCGTACCATTTTATTCCTACATTTTTATGACTAGACACTAATCTTTAAAAAATAGTATCAATAACACATTTTTTATACAATCCAATGCACTTACATTGCATCTTTCTTACTCAAACTAATCAGCTTGACGACGCAAAAACGCTGGAATGTCCAAATACGATAATTTATCGCCACTTGAAATAGAGCTTGAGTCAGCAGACCCATTCTTTTCATCCAAGTTTTTCTCTACCATGTCCACCTTCGTCTTCTGTGAAGGCTTTGGCACAGATTGAGCAACAGTCATTTTAGAATCACTACCTTCAACAACTTGCTCCACCTTAGCCATAACTGGTTGAGAAACAACAGATTCACCTACAGCAGACTTCATTTCAACTGCAGATCGACCTTCTAAACCAGTTGCAACCACCGTGACTCGCATTTCATCACCTACACTAGGATCAATTGCACAACCAATCACGACGGTAGCATCTTCCGATGCATATTCTTCAATAATGCCACCAACCTCTGTAAATTCAGACAAGCCAACTTCCTCGTTAGCTGTGATATTTACTAGCACACCTCGTGCGCCTCTAAGGTTGATATCTTCTAATAATGGATTATGTATTGCAGCCTCAGCCGCTACTCTTGCCCTATCCTCGCCAGACGCAGACCCTGTCCCCATCATCGCCATGCCCATTTCAGACATAACCGTTCTTACATCTGCAAAATCGACGTTAATCAAACCTGGGCGCATGATAAGGTCTGTAATACCCTGAACCGCATTAAACAAAACGTTATTCGCTTCGCCAAACGCTTTTAATAATGTAATATTTTTGCCTAACACAGGCAAAAGTCGTTCATTAGGGACAGTTATTAATGAGTCGACATTTTCACGCAACTCTCTGACACCCTCTTCAGCCACTCTAGCGCGACGACGACCTTCAAATGGAAAAGGCTTAGTAACAACAGCGACCGTCAAAATACCTAATTCACGAGCCACTTTTGCGATAACAGGTGCAGCACCCGTACCTGTTCCACCGCCCATACCAGCCGTGATAAAAACCATATCCGCACCAGTAAGTAACTGGGTGATTTTTTCTTGATCCTCTAAGGCTGAATCTCGCCCTACTTCTGGATTTGCTCCGGCACCCAACCCTTTAGTAATGGTTGAACCAAGCTGCAAAGAAACCCCAGTCTCGAATCCTATTAACGCTTTAGAGTCGGTATTGGCGCAAATAAACTCAACACCTTCCAATCGATTTTCAAGCATATGACGGACAGCATTACCGCCACCACCGCCAACACCTATAACTTTAATCACAGCATTATCTGATAAATTATCTTCGGCTAAATCAAAGACATTCATGGGCTTGTTGCTCCTCAATAAATTCACAATCAATTCTGACTATATATAACTTTGAAACCAGTGTTTTAATTTCTGCCACGCCTTCGTTGCACTGAAGGATGGTCCGATTTCTTTAGGAGCCAGAACTGATGATTCTCGTTTAGTTTGCGTCTTAGACATCATCCGTTTCGAGATTTCGGTTACTTCAGCCTCTTTACTACCATAAACCAATAATCCAACACTTGTTGAATATATAGGGTTATCGACAATGTCAGACATTCCTTTAGTACAATCTGGTAAAGATAATCGAACTGGCATCTGAAATACCTTCTCTGCCAACTCCGCCGCACCTTCCATAAGCGACGTACCTCCAGTAATTACAATACCTGCAGGGATACGCTCCGCATAACCACTGCGTCTTAATTCATCCAGAATTAAGCTGTAAATTTCTTCATATCTAGCTTCAACAACCTCTGTCAAAGCATGACGAGTTATCGATCTTGGTTGACGATCACCAACACTCGGCACTTGCAAAACCTGATCTGTAGATGCCATTGAAGACATCGCACAGGCATATTTCACTTTAATCTCTTCAGCATGCTGAGTTGGTGTACGCAAAGCCATCGAAATATCATTTGTTACCTGATCACCAGCCACAGGAACCACCGCAGTATGATGTAAGGCACCATCAATCCACACAGCAATATCAGACGTCCCTGCACCAATATCAATCAGACAAACACCTAAATCTTTTTCATCTTCACTCAACGATGACTCACTAGAAGCAAGCTGAGATAAAATGACGCCATCCACGCCTAGACCACAACGTTTGATGCACTTCTCTACATTCATTACGGCGTTCACAGCACCAGAAATCAAATGCACATTTGCTTCAAGTCTAACTCCAGACATACCAAGAGGGTCTTTAATACCTTCTTGAGAGTCTATATGGTACTCCTGAGGCAAAATGTGAAGCACTCGCTGATCAGAAGATATCGGTACCGCTTGTGCAGCATCGATAACTCGATCAATATCTTCTTTTTGCACTTCGCCATTTTTAACAGCGACAATACCATGAGAATTTAAGCTGCGAATGTGACTACCAGCCACACTGACATAGACAGAATGTATATTACAACCGGCCATCAATTCAGCCTCTTCAACTGCACGCTGAATGGACTGAACCGTTGATTCTATATTTATAACAACGCCGCGCTTCATTCCTTTTGAGCTATGAGAGCCTATACCGACAATTTCCAAACTACCGTCAGCCAGAACCTCACCAACTAAGCAGATAACTTTCGATGTGCCTACATCCAAACCGACTATCATTTCACCTTCCCGGCATTACGTGTTGTTATGACATAACCCTTATTGCTGTTTAAAAAAGCAACAAACAGGCCAATATCATTTATTTTTTTTCCAACCCACCGCCACCCCATGTGGATAGCGCGCATCGACTGATGTTATTTGGTCTATTCTACCCGATAAATCACTTTTATACACCGCTATAAAGCGTTGTAATCTCTCTAAAATCTCTTCTCTACCAAGCTTAACCTTGACGCCATTGGTGAAAACAATACTCCAAGCACCTCTTGGCTCTAATGTGAGAGTAGCAACACGCAGAGACGTAAATGCGAGCACCTGACTTACTAAGCCAAACTGCTCAAGAACCACATCACTCGAATCTTCAGGACCGTACAGCTTTGTAAGCGGCAATTCAGGGACCTCACGCGGCGTAATCACTACCGCAGAAGTGGATATCAATTGCCGATCCCCCCAGTATGCAAGAGGGGTATATTCATGAACAAGGATCTGCAACGTATTTGGCCAAACTTTACGAATTTCTGCGCTTGCCACCCATTCCGATGACAAAACAACGACTAATGAGTCGGATAGAGAAACACCCAGAAGACTCTGCCCAAGTAAAGAAGAAAAATCTGCCTGCAAATCATCTTCTACTGCATACTTAAAATCGCCTTTTATCTCGATTTTTTGAATAGCAAACCAAGTATCAGGCGAATCATTACTTTGAAAAGAGGCGACTAATATTAACAAGACAGCCCCGATTAACGCTGCCATCCTCATAAATCAATCACGCTCGACTTTACCCCAAGCATTTTGCGCAATCTTCTCCACAAGTGAAGCATAGTCAATCCCAACATAATTAGCTGCCATAGGCACTAAGCTATGGGATGTCATGCCTGGCGCAGTATTTACTTCTAACACCCAAAACACTCCAGCAGAGTCACGCATTACATCAACACGCCCCCAACCAGAACAACCTAACGAACGATAAGCATCAAGTGCCAACATTTGCAGCTCATTCTCATCATCTTCATTTAAACCGCAAGGCAACAGATATTCCGTATCATCCGCTACGTACTTCGCCTCATAGTCATAAAGTTTATGGTTAGGTGCAGGCTTTAGCCCTATAGGCGGATAGGCTACATCGTCGATGACCGTAATCGTAAACTCTGGTCCATCTACAAATTCTTCAACCAATATATCAGAATCATATTCAAGAGCTTTTGAAAGCGCCTCATCAAGTTCCGCTCGATTCATCGCCTTGTTAATCCCAATGGTAGAACCTTCTCTAGAAGGCTTAATAATCATTGGGTAAGACATCTTCTCCTCAATTACATCCGCATCCGCATAATCTACAAAAGATAAATAGGCTGGCGTGGATATTCCAATGCCATGCCAAAATCGCTTAGTTAAAACTTTATCCATCGCAAGACCACAGGCCAAAGGTGAACTGCCTGTATAAGGTTTACCCATCATCTCAAGTAAAGCCTGAACCCTGCCGTCTTCACCTTCACCGCCATGTAGCACAATGAAAGCAAGATCAAACTCAATCGTTTGCAATTGAACAATAGGATCTAACTCAGCATTAGGGCCATAAAGATCAAGCTCTACCACCTGAAAACCTTTAGAACGAAGTCCTTCTGCAACTAAAGGTCCGCTTTGCAGCGATACTTCACGCTCTGCTGAACGACCACCATAAATCACCGCAATCACGGATTCTTTTAGTCTCTTTAACATATCAAATCCCGCTCACTGATAAATTCTTAGATACCGTACCAATATCACCAGCACCCTGTGTAATAAATAAATCACCCTCACGCAAAACGTTACTTAGGATTGAGCGTAAATCTGTTTCGCTACCAACATGGATAGGATCAACATTCCCACGCTGGCGTATACTGCCGCACAAAGAGCGACTATCAGCGCCGTTGATGAGTGTTTCGCCTGCCGAATAAACATCCAGCAACAGTAAAACATCAACTTGGGATAGCACTCTTACAAAATCTTCATAAAGATCACGAGTTCGCGTGTAGCGATGTGGCTGATAAACCATCACTAAACGCTTCTCAGGCCAACCGGCTCGAATCGCTTTAATCGTGGCCAACACTTCACTTGGATGATGCCCATAATCATCAATAAACATCACATTTGAGCCATTAGGAAGCCCTAATGGTTTTTGCTCCTGGAAACGGCGCCCTACCCCTTCAAATCCCATAAGGCCAGCCTGAATAGCCGTTGCATCCACACCCAAGTCTGTCGCCACTGCAATCGTTGACAGTGCATTAAGCACATTATGGCGGCCAGGCATTGGCAATCGAATTTTCAGCGGCTCACCCTCTGGACGATGAGCCAAGAATTCACAATGGCGACCCGTTTGCACGATGTCAGTCGCGTAAAAATCTGCTTCTTGCTCAATACCGTACGTCAAAATAGGACGACTTAATAATGGCAGAATCTCTCGAACATTTTCATCATCTACACACATCACAGCCAAGCCATAAAAAGGTAAATTATGAACAAACTCAACAAAAGCATGCTTAACTTTTTCAAAATCACCGTCATAGGTATCCATATGATCCTGATCGATATTCGTCACGATGACCGTTTGTGGCTGCAAATGAAGAAAAGAAGCATCACTCTCATCCGCTTCGGCAACCAGATACGCACTGACGCCCAATTGCGCATTTGCGCCAGCACTGGTTAAACGCCCTCCAATTACAAATGTTGGAGCTTCGCCTGTCGCGGCCAATATAGACGCCATCAAACTGGTTGTCGTTGTTTTCCCATGCGTACCAGCCACCGCTATGCCGTGTCGGTAACGCATTAACTCTGCAAGCATTTCCGCTCTGCGAACGATTGGAATACGATGCTCTTTACCCCAAATTATCTCTGGGTTTTCAACATTAATTGCCGTTGAAACAACAATGACATGAGCGTCATATACGTTTTCTTCTAAATGCCCCAGATACACCTTTATGCCTAGCTCTTCCAGACGCTCTATTGTAGAAGAAGACTTAAGGTCCGACCCAGACACGCGATACCCTTGATTATGCAATACCTCTGCGATGCCACACATACCAACACCGCCGATACCAATAAAATGGATATTTTGAATACGACGCATAGTAGGAATATCGTACTGAACTTTATTATCAATCATGTTTTTATCAACCTTAAACAGCATGCAACGACGTCTTGCGTCGCATTTGGACGAGCAACGAGTTTCGCCTGCTCGCCCATTTTTAATAATGTCTCTTCACTTTCTACACATTTAGAAAGCAATGAGATAATTTTTTCATAGGTCAGCTGTGACTGCGGTAACAAATAGGCAGCCCCCACTTGCTCTAAATATCGCGCATTGGCAGTTTGATGATCATCTATTGCGTGCGGGTAAGGCACTAAAATTGAAGGCAATCCAGCGACTGCCAACTCACTCACCGTCATAGCCCCAGCGCGACACAAAACAACATCCGCCCAGTAATAAGCCTGATCCATATTCTCAAGATAAGCCTCAACCCGAGCGTCCACCTTTGCGGCTTTATATTGCCCAGAAACCTCTTTAAAATTACGCACCCCAGTTTGATGCCAAACATCCAAACGCTGAGCAGAAGGCCAGTTTAACAAAACTTGAGGGATAACATCATTAATCGCTTTCGCCCCCAAACTCCCGCCAACAACAAGTAAACGTAACGGTCGTGCTACGCTATTTCTCAGCATGCGAACTTGCTGCTCTAAAATATCACTTCGAATGGGGTTACCTACACTAATGGCGTTTGGAATTGCCCCATCAAAAGCCTGCAACTTAAGGTTAGCCACTCTAGATAACAATTTGTTAGTCGTACCAGCAACGGCATTTTGCTCATGTATCACCAAAGGAATGCCCAAAAGTCGAGCCGCGACACCGCCGGGACCAGCAACAAACCCACCCATCCCCAAAACAACGTCAGGTTTAACTTTCTGTAACACTGCAATTGCCTGACCAATGGCATGCAAAACTCTAAAAGGCGCAACCAATAGACCCAACACCCCTTTCCCTCTAACACCTTTAATCGACAAAGAATGCAAAGCAATATCATGATCAGCGACAAGCGCCTCTTCCATGCCACCTTTTGAGCCCAGCCACTGGACATCCATTCCTTTATCTTTAAAAGCCTGAGCGCAGGCCAGTGCAGGGTAGATATGTCCCCCTGTACCGCCAGCCATGATGATAATTTTTTTTACATCGCTCATTTATCGCTCTCTTTAACTTTCACTTCAGCTGATCCTATGGAATCGCAATCACTTTCAGCACGTCGATTTTCAACATCGACTCGCGCAATAACAAATAAACTCGCCAGCGTGATGATCAAGCTACTGCCACCATAACTAATCAAAGGAAGAGTCAATCCTTTGGTCGGCAAAAAGCCCGTATTAACACCAATATTGATGATAACCTGAGCCAAAATCAGAATAGAAAAACCGAAACACATATAAGCAGCAAATGGACGAGATAACGCCATAGCGTTATGACCAATTTTAAACGCCCGACTAACCATTAGGGCAAACAAAACAATCAGCAACAAACCGCCAAACATTCCAGTTTCTTCGACCCAAATAGAAAATACAAAATCGGTATGAGCCTCAGGTAAATAAGACAGTTTCTGCACACTGTTACCCAAACCCAAACCGAACCATTCCCCACGACCATAGGCAATCAAAGCCTGACTCAACTGATACCCTTCATTAAAAGGATCAGCCCACGGGTCAATAAAATTCATCAAACGCTTTAATCGATAGCTTTCCGAAATGGCAACAACCCCTAACATAGCAACCGCAGCGATCATCAAAAGCAAAAATTGATATAAAGGAGCGCCCCCTAAAAAAAGCAACACCATCACCGTACCAAGCAAAACAACAGAAGCACCAAAATCCGGTTCAAAAAGTAAAAACAACAGAAAAACACTACAAAGACAAAGAGGGAGAACAAAACCCACCCAACCCTCTCTCACTCGATCAGCTCTGCGCACCAAATAGCCGGAGACATAAACCACCATGCAAACCTTCGCTACTTCCGAAGCCTGAAGGTTAAATACCACCAAATTAATCCACCGACGACTGCCGTTTACACTTTTTCCAATGCCCGGAACCAGCACTAGAATCAGCAAAATCAACGACAACCCCATCATCAGAACCCCCCATTTTTGTAGCTGACTGGTGGGTAATGACAACAATAAAAAACCTGAGAGTAAACCTAAGACAAGATAAAAAGCTTGTCGGCCCATAAAGAAATAAGGGTGACCATGAAGGCTTTCTGAAATAGAAATAGACGCACTTGACACCATCACCATCCCCAGCGCCAAGATAGAGATAACAGAGGCAACAAAAAGAGTATCAATCCGGGCAAACTCCTGAAGAGACACTCGATCAAACACTTTAAACCATGTCATAACTCAGCAACCAAACGAGCAAAATGCTCACCTCGCACTTCGTAGCTTTTGTACATATCCAAACTCGCGCAAGCGGGTGAAAACAAAACGATCTCACCTTCTTTAGCATCTTGAGAAACACTTGATACAACCTGATCCAAAGAATCAAAACGCTTAACCTCAGTGCCTGACAACATTACCTCGGCGATACGGTCAGCATCCTTACCAAACAAATAAACGACTCTCACAAAATCGGTTACCGATTTCGTTAAAGGACTAAAGTCAGCACCCTTACCCTCTCCCCCAGCAATAAGAAGAATATTCTTTCTTACCACCGAACCTAAACCTTGAAGCGCCGCCAATGTAGCGCCCACATTAGTACCTTTTGAATCATTAATATACGTAACACTATGGAGGGTTCGAACCGTCTCACAACGGTGAGGCAAGCCGCCGAATTCTTTCAGCACATCCCCAACCGCATTCGACATAACATCCACCCCTAACAGCTCAAGCATCGCCAGCGAAGCCAGTACATTAGCGTGATTATGCGAACCTTTTAGGGCAATTTGAGACGTATGATAAAGTCGCTCAACTCCGCGACACAACCATGCTCCATCGCCATCTTTAAGCATACCAAACTCTTTTAAATCAGGACTTTTTGTCGTAAACGCTCGAACAGGGGTTGTATCCGCCAACAGTGGCGCCGTCAGGATATCTTGCTTATTACAAACAGCTGCTTTACAACCACGATAGACTCTTTGTTTTACACGCTGATATTCATAAAGATCCTCATATCGATCCATATGATCTTCAGACACATTGAGAAGACACGCTAAATCAGCCTGAAGTGAATGAGTTGTCTCAAGCTGAAAGCTAGATAACTCAAGCACATAATAATCCGTGTTAGGAGAAAGAAGATCTAAAGCAGGCGGCCCTAAATTACCACCAGCCTTGGCATTTTTACCGCAAGCCTGAAGCAACAAAGCAACTAACGTTGTTACCGTGCTCTTTGCATTGGACCCCGTGATAGCAACAAAAGGGGCATCCACATAATCACGAAATAAATCAATATCACCACGCATGAGCACACCACGAGCCGCTAAGCGCGCTAACACTGGCGTGCGCAATGCAATCCCCGGACTAACATACAGCTCAGTAACACCAAGTGTTTCAAGTACTGCCAGATCACCCGTAAAAATACGATCGTCAGGACAAAATTCTTTTGCTTGCTCTAAGCCTGGGGGATTTTCGCGAGAATCCACCACATAAAAATCAACACCTTTACTGGCTAAAAAACGTACGCAAGACAAGCCTGTCGCACCCAAGCCTACAACGGCTCTCACCCGGTCTGACCCGATTAACGACATGCAAAACTCCTAACGTACTTTTAAGGTGGCTAAGCCTACTAAAACAAGACACACAGTAATAATCCAAAAACGAACAATTACTTTAGGTTCAGCCCAGCCCTTTAACTCGAAATGATGATGAATCGGCGCCATCCTAAATATCCTGCGCTTTGTTAACTTATAAGAAGCAACCTGCAAAATCACAGACACCGTCTCCATCACAAAAACGCCGCCCATAATAAACAGTACCAGCTCTTGACGAACGATGACGGCAATAGTGCCCAACGCAGCACCTAAAGCCAATGAACCAACATCCCCCATGAATATTTGTGCAGGGTACGTGTTAAACCACAAGAAGCCTAATCCCGCCCCAGCCAATGCGGCACAAAAAACAAGCAACTCCCCAGAACCATGTACATAAGGGATTAATAAATAATCAGCAAAGCGGATATTCCCGGTAAGATAAGCAAACACACCCAGCGCACCACCAACCAAAACGGTCGGTAAAATAGCCAAACCATCCAGACCATCGGTTAAATTAACCGCATTACTTGTACCAACAATAACGAAATACGTTAGTACAATAAAAAACACACCCAAAGGAATAGCAACATCCTTAAATAAAGGCACAATCAACGCGGTTTCTGCTGGCGTACTGGCGGTGTAGTACAAATAAAATGCGGCCGCCAAACCAAATATACTTTGCCAAAAATATTTCCATCGACCAGGAAGACCGCGCGGATTTTTCTCAACCACTTTTCTATAATCATCCACCCAGCCTACAACACCAAATGCCAGCATAACCAACAAAACTACCCATACATATTGGTTACGTAGATCCCCCCATAGAAGAGTACTGACAGTGATTGAAAAAATAATTAGCGCCCCTCCCATCGTAGGTGTACCTGCTTTTGCTAAATGAGTCTGAGGCCCATCACTACGAACCGACTGACCAATTTGTAGACGCTGCAACAAGCGAATCACTTTATTACCAATCAAAAGCGAAATGGCCAGCGCGGTAAGAACCCCCAGAATGGCGCGAAGAGACAAGTAGTTGAATACTGTAAAAAATGTATGGTATTTACTTAAATAAGCCGTTAGCAGAAGTAACATTGGTAAGGAATATCCTAATTATTTAATGCTTCAATGACATTTTCCATTTTAGCCGAACGAGAACCCTTCACTAAAATGGCATGTTTTTTATCGAGTTGGCGAACTACCGTCGCCGCCTCGTCATGTGTATTACAAAATATGGCTTTACCCCCCTTACTTCTAAAGGCAATACCGGCAACAGCGGCTATCGGCCCGACACAAATCAAACACGATATACCTTTATTCTTAGCATATAACCCTAGTCCGCGGTGAATCTCATATTGTTGATCTCCGAGCTCACCCAAAGCGCCTAAAATCAACCATGTTTCATCTACTGATTGCATTGCAAGAACATCAATAGCCGCCTCAACAGACGTTGGGCTGGCATTGTAACAATCATTAATTAATAGAGCTCCATTTTTTGTTTTAAGGCGCTCTAGTCGGCCCGAAACAAGCACAGGTGTCGCCAAGGCACCAACCGCGAATTTAAAATCTATTCCTATTACTAACATAGCCAAAACCACAGCCATACCATTCGCTATTTGGTGCAGACCCGCCCCTGCAATAAAAACAGGCAATACTTCGCCATGATAATGGAATGTCGCCTCACTAAACTCTGCACTTAAGCTAACGTCAGAAGCATAAAGACTTGCCGCCGCAGTAAAGCCAAACGAATAAATTGTACGGCCCGCAGCCAAGCCACACCAATAATCAAAATAATCGTCATCCGAATTAAGAATAATCGCCGCCTCAGGTGAAGATCCTGAAATCAACTCGCCTTTTTCTTTTGCAATACCTTCAAGACTACCCAACCCTTCAAAATGACTACCATTTGCATTAGTCAATATAACAACATCAGGCACCGCGATTTTCGCTAATAGCGCTATCTCACCAGAAAAACTGGTACCGGCCTCAATCACAGCAACATCATGCTCCTCTTCCAACTCAAGCAATGTTTGCGGTAGCCCTATCTGATTATTTAAATTGGCGCGTGTTTTTAACACACTTCTACCCACCAATGACTGCGCCAGCCAATCCTTTACAGTTGTTTTACCATTACTTCCAGTAATACAGACAACAGGCCCTTTAAACGCCCCTCTAATCAGACGAGCAATAGCTCCGTAAGCCAATTTTGTATTGGGAACCTTTACATACGCAGGCACATCAAGAGCTTGCTCAGAGACCACGCCAACAGCACCCTCCCGAACCGCTTGTGCCACATAATCATGCCCATCAAAACGATCGCCTTTTAAGGCAACAAAAACACAACCACTGACTATTTTTCGCGTATCCGTCACAACAGCACTGGCAGTATGATCTAAACCGATCAACTCTCCACCGCAAGCCAGTGCGATATCCGAAAGAGCAAGATTAATTAACATAAGACTTCACCGCTTTCAGCGCCTCTTCTTTATCATCAAAATGATGTTTTATACCCTGAATATCTTGGTAAGACTCATGACCTTTTCCAGCAATAAGAACCACATCATTTGGTGTCGCTGATAAAATAGCATTGGCAATGGCAACACGACGATCCGGCTCTACACTAAACAATTCATCATCATGTGTTTGCACCAAAGCATCCAGAAAAATTTGTTCTATTGATTCTGTTCGCGGGTTATCCGACGTCAACCATACATAGTCTGCATTTTGCAGAGCTGCAGCCATCATCAAAGGCCGCTTACCTCGATCCCTATCACCGCCACAACCAAAAACACAAATCAAGCGTCCACTGCAGTGCTCTTTCAATGCCTGCAAAGCGACCTTTAACGCCTCTGACGTATGAGCAAAATCCACAACAATAAGCGGAGCATTAAGCTCTTGCACCTTATCCATACGGCCAGGTGCACCACGTAAAGCAGACACCCCCCTTACTAACGCACCTTTATCATCTGCAATACGCCACATACTTGCTAATGCAGCCAACGAATTCTGAACATTAAAACGCCCTAACAATGGTAAAAAAACGGCATCTTCACCTTCAGGGTGACACAAAATAAAACGACACCCTGTCGGTTCTAATATCAAATCTTTAACATAAAAATCTGCTCTTGAATTTTGCTCACTATAATAATGAGAGTCTGAATCCTTTGCCGCTTCTGCCATAAAAGACGCATAGCTATCGTCGAGACAAAACACAGAATTTGACACACTTTTAAACGCAAACAAACGCTGCTTTGCCAACGCATAAGCCGTCATATCGCCATGATAATCAAGATGGTCACGGGAAAGATTAGAAAAGACAGCTGTCTGAAAAGGCACACCATCAACCCGCCCTTGATCCAATGCATGTGAAGATGCTTCAAATGCAACAAGATCTACACCAGAGCCCGCCATCGCCATTAAAGTAAGGTGTAAGGATAATATATCTGGGGTCGTCTGCTTGGCTTCCGACAAATCGTTTAATGGACCGATACCAAACGTCCCCACTAAACCACTATTTAAACCAATAAACTGCGCCAACTGAGCAATGTAAAAACAAATCGATGACTTACCATTGGTTCCAGTAACAGCGACAATATGTTTCGGCATATGACCAAAATAACTCTGTAAGCAAGCCACTAAAAGTTCAGTCGGATTATCAACAGAGATAAGCTCAATATCATCGCGCCTCAAACACAACCCTGCTGGAACAATAGCCACTTTACAGCCTAATGAAACCACACTGTCCAAATAGTCCCAGCCATTTGTCGCAACCCCTGGTAAAGCGAAAAAAACACACTGTGGGTCTGCCTTTCGACTGTCCGTTTCTACATGGGTATAAATAGCAGAATGCGAGCTATCCCCTAAAGAATAGCCCGCCAAATTTAGTAATTGAATATGAGTCAGTTGTGCCATCTAGCCACCCTGCACCACTTGATAAGGAACCTTTTTAGGCTCTAATCGAACTTCCCTAAGACCCTCAGGTAAGTCAGGGTAAATATTCAGTGTCGTTAACGCGCCCTCCATTACACGCGAGAAAACAGGTGCTGCCACTTCACCACCGTAGTATTCACGCCCCTTGGGATCATTAATCATCACCACCATTGCTAATCTAGGATTAGAAGCAGGCGCCACACCGGCAAACAAAGCAATATATTGATCGTATTCATAACCTTTAGAACCGACTTTATGAACTGTCCCCGTTTTACCAGCAACTCGATAGCCAGGAATTTGAGCGGCCTTACCAGAACCTCGCTGCACAACGCTTTCCATCATTTTAATGACATCTTGAGCAATTTTATGCGGAATAACCTGCTTACCGTCAGCGGGAATGTCTTGTTTAAAGATTGTCACAGGAACGCGGTAACCACCATTAGCTAATGTCATGTACGCTTGCGCCAACTGTAGAGTAGACACAGACAAGCCATAACCATAGGCTAACGTCGCAATTTCTGACGGGTGCCATTTAGGGTGCGACGGAAGAACACCGGAAGCCTCTCCAGGAAAACCAATACCGACTTGCGACCCTATACCGAGCTCATAATCCATGTTCCATATTGCATCTTGGGGAAGCGATAAGGCGATTTTTGATGCCCCCACATTGCTCGACTTAATCAGTAATTTTTCAAAATCAATCACACCATAATTAGCGGCATCACGAATGGTAAAACGACCAAAACGCAAATAACCAGGTGACGTATCAATCGTTGTCTCGGTCGTATATTGCCCAGACATGAGTGCAGCAGAAATAGTAAAAGGCTTCATTGTTGAGCCAGGCTCAAACAAATCAATCACTGCGCGATTACGCAGCTCTTCATATTCTAATTTAGAACGATCATTTGGGTTATACGATGGCTGATTGACCATCGCCAGAATTTCACCCGTTTTAACGTCTAGGATAACCGCCGACGCCGACGTAGCTCGATGCTCGGTAACCGCCGCCTTTAGCTCTCGATACGCTAAGTATTGCAACCTAAGATCTATACTTAACTCAATATTTTCACCTGGATGCTCGGCCTGTTCCACACCAACACCACGAATAATATTCCCTCTGAGATCTTTCACATAACTACGTCGCCCAGGTTGGCCTTCTAGTGCTTGATCATAGGCAAGCTCGATACCCTCTTGCCCTTTATCATCGATATTAGTAAAACCAACAACATGTGAAGCGACTTCTGCAGCTGGATAATAACGTTTATACTCTTTGGTCTTACTCACACCAACAACATTAGCCGCCATAATAGCGTCGGCTTCATTAGGTGGAATTTGACGCTTCAAATACATGAAAGAACGACTTTTATTAGCCTCAAACTTTTCTTGCAGCCACGCTCGACCAACACCCAGAACCCCCGCAAGGCGTTTAATTTCTTGCTCAGGCCCAATATTTAAAGAAGGATCTCTTTGGATTTTCCATAACGCCTTTGGATTAGCTATGATAGTCCAAGTTGGCGTACTAACAGCCAGCGGCTCCCCACGCCTATCCAAAATCATCCCTCGGGTAGCAGGTATAGACTCCGTTCTTACTGCCCGTATTTCGCCTTGATTCTGCAAAAAAGCTTTATCTACAACTGTTAAATAAAACAGTCGTCCGCCAGCAACAAGAAACAACAGCAAAGCAATGCCGCACACAAATCTAAAGCGCCATTTTCCTGGGGTGTGGACACGATTTTCAATATTCATGGCTTCACTATTATCAATTCATCCTGAGATGGTGTGTGCATTTTTAAATCCTTTATCGCCGCTTGTTCCAAGCGGCTGGGTTGAGTTAACGCACTCTGTTCAAGCAGCAACTGCCCCCATTTCACTTCATAATCCACTTCATCCTGCCTCAGCGTTTGAAGATAAGAGAAGCTCTTTCTAAAATCGTAAACTTGTGTGACAACAGCGATTGATACCATGGCCAATATCAAAACACCGATAGCAAATACCACCAGTGCAACATTCGCCTTAATCACTTACGCGCTCCAAAACCCGTAACACAGCACTACGAGATCTCACATTCTCACTCACTTCAGAAAGAGATGGCTTAATCGCTTTACCTACCGTCTTAAACTTAATATCAAGATGTGCATTACGAATTGGCAAATGCCTTGGTAGCTCTGGCCCTTTCGCTTGCAACTTCATAAACCGCTTAACAATACGATCTTCAAGAGAATGAAAACTGATAACCGCCAATCGACCGCCTACTTTCAACGCTTTCGTCGCGGCTTCAAGCCCAATTTCTAAATCACCAAGCTCGTTATTAATGTAAATTCGAATACCTTGAAATGCCCGAGTAGCAGGGTTTTTTCCTTTTTCCCACGCAGGGTTTGCTTCGGCAATAATTTTTGACAATTGGAGTGTTGTTAGAATTGGCGTATGAGAGCGGTATTCACAAATAGCTTTTGCAATGCGACGAGAGAATCGCTCTTCGCCATACTGATACATAACATCCGCCATGTCTTTTTCTCTAACGGTCGCAATCCATTGAGCAGCACTAATACCCTTATCAGGATTCATCCGCATATCAAGCGGACCGTCATTCATAAAGCTAAACCCACGTTCAGCATCATCAATCTGAGGTGATGAAACACCTAAATCCATCATCACGCCATCTACTTTGTCGACACCAAATACGTCTGAAATATGCGTCGCCATATTGGCAAAACTGTCTTGGACAATTGAAAAGCGTGAATCTTCTTGCTGCAATAGTTCACCATGGCGAATCGCCATTGGGTCTTTATCAAAACCAAGCAGGCGACCCGCCTCTAATCGCTCTAAAACCAAACGAGCATGCCCGCCACGACCAAAGGTCCCATCTACGTAAAGACCATTCTTGTCGGTTACCAGCATATCGACGGATTCATCGAGCATGACGCTTATGTGTTCTGCCATCGTCTTTGTCATAAAGAAATATCCATCATGGTTTCAGTTTGTAGGTCCTCAAGCGCATCTTGGGACAAATAATCTTCGCGCTGAGCCTCCCATTCTTCCTGGCTCCAAATTTCTAATTTTTTACCTTGACCAAGAATGGTTAATTTTTTATCTAAACGAGCAAACTCGCGCAACGGCGCAGGCAATAAAATCCGACCCGCTTTATCAACGTCTAAATCGGTTGCATGCCCTACTAAAAGGCGCTGGAGACGCCTAGCCTGCGGTTGAAAAGAAGGCAACTTGTCTAATTTTTGTTGAATCAACTCCCATTCGGACAAGGGGTACAACAGTAAGCATCGAGAAACAGGATCTATGGTGACAACCACACCATCTTCGTCATATTGAGCAAGATCATCGCGCAAGCGTGCTGGAAGCGACATTCGCCCCTTTACATCCACACTGACTTGATGAATTCCTCTAAACACGCCCACATCCCACTTATCGACACTTTATCCCACAATTTAACACTTTTTCTCTAAAATAGTAAAAAAATATTGATTAAAGATAAAAATACAAAAAAATAGGCACAAAAAAACCGCTCATTAAAGCGGCATTTGATCAAAATATAAGCAGAACAGAGGGAATGGAACAGCAACAAAACTAAAAAATTCACGTGCACAAAAAAGCCAAGAACATTGAGGCTCTTTAGCAATTAAGTTTTACATGAAAAATTAACAAAGAAAGGAAAAATGCAAGTTGGCCGATAAGCCGGGTTCTGTCGTGGACAGTCATTCATCTAATACGTACATCACTGCACGTCTTTAGCAACCTACCCGAACTCAGCGCGGGTCACGCCAAAGAGTTCCTATTTGGTCTTGCTTCAAGTGGGGTTTACCTTGCCACGAACTGTTGCCAGTCGCGCGGTGCGCTCTTACCGCACCATTTCAACCTTACCGGCAGTAAACTGCTTAGGCGGTGTATTTTCTGCTGCACTTTCCGTAGGCTCACGCCCCCCAGGCGTTACCTGGCACTTTACCCTGCGAAGCCCGGACTTTCCTCCCCCCAATAAATTGAGCGGCGACTGCCTAGCCAACTTGCGAGGCGCATATTACTTACCTAAAGAAACAATAACAAGGGCTTTTTCAAGAGTAAAAATAAATAAGAGCCAGAAGCCTCAAGCCAACGGTAACTGAAAGCACACCTCCAACCCCCCTTCTTCTCGATTACGAGCTGTTATCTGACCTTTATGTGCGCGAATAATGCGCTGGGAAATCGTAAGACCAACACCAAAGCCACCACTATTCGCCCCCCTTGCCTCAGAAGAGCGATAAAAGGCATGAAAAATTTTCTCTAGCTTATCATCAGATACACCAGGGCCATTATCACGAACATAGATGAAGGCGAATCCAGATTTTTCTTGCGTTTCCACTTCAATAACGCCACCACCACCCGCATAAAAACAAGCATTACGTAACACATTCTCGATAGCGTGTCGTAACTGAAGCGGGTCACCTAATATGGTTTTTGGCACACGACCTGACTTAGAAACAGAAATACCTTTAAGCTGACTTTCAAAACTTACGTCATCAACAATTTCCCCGAGCCATTCCTGCAAATTCATCTCTTCTTTTATAAGAGAAGCAGCCTCTAGTCGACTCAAAGTAAGCACCTGACCAATCAACTCATCAAGTTCATGAAGCTCTGTACGAATACGACACAAATAACCTTTTTGAGATTCCATGCCGTACTTATCTTCCGCTATGGTTAGCGCCACTTCAATCCTTGCTAACGGAGTCCTTAGCTCATGAGACACATCCCGCATCAAACGTTCTTTAGACGATAGAAGCGTCTCTATTCTGACCGCCATTTCATTAAACTCTCGCGCCAATTTACCAACTGCGTCATTTCTTCGGACTAATTTATTTTCAACCCTAGCCGTCATATCCCCTTGCCCGAAAGACCTAGCAACTCTCTGTAACTTCAACAAAGGACCTAACAACCAATAAGCCAATACACCACTAGACACAAGCAACCCAAGCAAAGAAAAACCCACTACAGCGCCAGGCGCCAGTGAATCAATCTCGGGATTCGGTTTAAAAATCAGCAGATATTGAACATTATTTCCACCAATCACCTGAATAAATTGACTATGTAAAAAATCAGCGGCAGGCCGGCTGGTTACACTCGGAGTATTCTGCTCCCTAAAATTACGAGGCAAAGATTTAAGAAGAGGACGACCATTTTCTTGGTATAGATAAATAGTTCCCGACAACCTCTTCTCTGCTTTTTTAGTCTCTTCTTGCAACGAAGTAATACCAAATTTTTCATATCCAGCCACTAACTGCACACCAACATCACCCAGTAGATCAGCTGACACTTGGTTACGCTTCTGGATAAACTGAACCATCCCTAAACCAATACTAACCACAACAATATTGGACAGTAGCACTACCAGAAACACACGCAGAAAAGTATTTTTCATAAAAAACTAAGCACCTTACTCATTCGACACAAAAATATAGCCTACACCACGCACCGTCTTGATTCGAGGATCTCCGTTTTCTAAATTACCAATTTTCTTACGCAAATTACTGATGTGCATATCCAAACTACGGTCATACATAGTTAACTTACGACCAAGTGCTTTTTCTGAAAGTTCCTGCTTAGTCAATACTTGCCCAGGCGCCATTAACATGCATTCCAGTAAGGTGTACTCAGACGTTGTTAACTCAACCAGATCGTCCTCCAAATAAACCGTACGATCTTTTCGACGCAACAACACACCAGAAAGCTCTATGTCTGCCGTTGGGTCATCTTCACGCTCTTGGCTCGCTCTGCGCAAAATTGCTTTAATTCGAGCCAATAATTCTCGCGGATTAAAAGGTTTAGACAAATAGTCATCCGCCCCCATTTCCAATCCAAGTATACGATCAATATCGTCACCTTTTGCCGTTAACATAATAACTGGCACCGCGCTTTTATTACGGATTTGTTTTAAAGTCTCAAAGCCATCCAATTCTGGCATCATGACATCGAGAATAATAATATCTGGCATATTCGCGGCCATAAGCTCTAATGCCTCACGACCATTCCAAGCATGCGCTACCTCATAACCCTCACCGTCAAAGTATTCTTTAATCAAATCCGATAAACGAGCATCATCATCAGCAAGCAATAACTTAACCATAAATATTCCCTCTCATTTTTTCATTATTTAGCAGGCAGTTACATTGCCATAAATTCAATTGTAAATATTACCTTAGCGCCAGACAAACACCTTCCCCTCTTTTCACTCTATTTACAAAGAATACTAATATGATGAACTTAGCTATCTAGAAAAACAAAAAAAGCCGCAAAATGCGACTTTTTTAAAAAACGAAACCTGCAATACAAATCCTACTGTTTAAAAGGATCACGAATTACAATGGTCTCATTACGGTCTGGTCCAGTAGAGATAATATCAACCGGAACACCTACTTGCTCTTCTAAAAAGCGAATATAGTCTTGCGCATTTTTTGGTAAAGCGTCAAAGTTTTCGGCACCAACTGTCGACTCTGTCCAACCTGGCATCTCAACATAAACAGGCTTAGCTTGTTCATAACCTTCGCTATCAACTAAAGTCCCAGTCACAGGAGTACCGTCTGCATTTGCATAAGATACGCAAATTTTAATAACAGAAGAACCATCCAACACATCAAGCTTAGTCAAACACATACCGGAGACTGAGTTAATCTGAACAGCATGACGTAAAGCCACGGCATCAAACCAACCGCAACGACGCGAACGACCAGTTGTCGCACCAAATTCATGACCACGCACGCCTAAACGCTCACCGTCTTCATCAAACAATTCCGTAGGAAAAGGACCAGAACCAACGCGAGTAGTGTAGGCTTTCGTAATGCCAAGAACATAATCTAGATACAATGGTCCAAAACCAGTACCCGCAGGTGCACCACCCGCCGTCGTATTTGATGACGTAACGTATGGGTAAGTACCGTGATCAACATCCAACAATGAACCCTGAGCACCTTCGAACATGATGTTCGCACCCGCTTTACGCAAGTCATGTAGCAAAGTAATAGTATCAGCCACCATCGGGCGTAGAAACTCAGCCATTTCTAAGCCTTCCGCATAAACCTCATCAAAGGAAATCGGATCCACTTTATGGTATTGAGTTAGTACGAAGTTATAATATTCAAGTACTTCTTTAAGCTTGGTGGCAAAACGCTCAGAATCCAATAGGTCTCCAACACGTATAGCACGACGCGCTACCTTATCTTCGTACGCAGGCCCAATACCACGACCCGTTGTTCCAATTTTTTTCTCGCCCTTGGCAAGCTCTCGAGCCTGATCAATCGCAATATGATAAGGAAGAATCAAAGGACATGCTGCACTAATTTTCAAACGATCTACAGCAGGAACACCTTGCTCCAAAAGCTCAAGCACTTCCGTTTTCAACGCCGCTGGGGACAACACCACACCATTACCAATGATACATTGAACACCTTCACGCAAAATACCAGAAGGTATCAAGTGCAAAACTGTTTTCTTACCATCAATAACTAAGGTATGGCCCGCATTATGACCACCTTGAAAACGCACAACAGCAGCAACATCTTCAGTAAGTAGGTCTACAACCTTACCTTTACCTTCATCACCCCATTGAGTGCCTAGAATAACAACATTTTTACCCATAATTTCAGGTCTCATTTAGATAGTTCTTAAAGAAAAGTCTAGTTTTGAACCGGCATCAACTGCCAAGCATCATCAACAAAATCCAGCTTAAAATCAGCATCTCCAGCGTAAAGATTATCCAAAACCTCTACTACTCGGTACCCTTCAGCACGCAAAGAATTCGCTTTCTTCCAAAGCGCATCACTTGAGCAAATTGGCGACAAAACAGTTTTTGGCTTTTTAACAACAACATCCGTTAAAGAAACCAAGGCTTTTACATCCGTACTAAAACCTGTTGCGGGTCGAGAACGACCAAATACTTGCCCAATATTATTATAACGACCACCGCGAGCGATCGCATTACCATGACCGGGAACATAAGCCGCAAAAACAACACCAGTATGATAGCTATAAGAAACCAAGTCACTCAAATCAAAATGCAATCCAACAGTAGGAAAACGCTGACAGATAGACTCACTTATTTCTTGCAACAAGACAATCGCATCACGAATCGACTCATTTACACCACCAAACAACTCAGTAGCGCTCAGCAACACCTCTTTACCACCACATAAACGCGGCAAACCAACTAACCACTGCTTTTCAAGGTTACCCAAACTAAGCCCTTCAACATATCGATCTAGTTCAGGCAAATCTTTTGCTTTATACAATTCAATTAGCTTGCCTTTCTGATCAGCATTAAGGTCGCATGCAGCAAGAACACCACTAACAACATCAACATGCCCTAGATCAAGAACAACATTAGACAAGCCAGCGGCTGATAAAGTCTGCAACATCAAAGACAACACTTCGATATCACTTTCCACTCCACCATGACCATAAATTTCTGCCCCTAACTGAATAGGGCTACGAGTTCCATCCAAACCTGCAGGCATTGTTCTCAAAACACTGCCACAATAACTCAAACGCTGAACACCATTATCTTTAAGGCAATGCGCATCTATACGCGCAACTTGCGATGTGAAATCGGCGCGAATACCTAGAAGTCGACCTGATAATTGGTCAATAACTTTAAATGTTTCAATTTCTAGGTCTGAGCCGGCACCCGTAAGAAGGGAATCCAGATACTCTAAAAGAGGAGGTATTACTAGGTGATATCCCCAGCTTTCATGGAGATTAAGCAGCGTTCTTCTAAGGTGTTCAATTTTAGCGGCTTGTTCAGGCAACGCCTCATCAACTCCCTCAGGAAGTAACCAGCGATCTGCTAATGACATTAAATTACCCTCTTAGCTTCGTGTCAGCAAAAGAAGCATTAATCCAAGAAACATACTAACCGCCCCCAGAATGCGTAAATTCGAATCTGAGCTCGCGATTGCTTTTACCATTATTTCCCGCCAAAAATTCGGGGCAAGAAAAGGCAAAACACCCTCGACGATCAATAAAAGGCTGACGCCAACGAGCAGCGACTGCAACAATTCCTGCATAGATTCTCTTTATTTTGATCATTAAAAAACCGGGCTTAGCCCGGCTTCTGTAATAGTACCATGTTTCCCATTTTAACAAATAGGCTTCATATACGATTATTGATGAATATCCACTCTATTTAGTGAAACCACCAGTAGAGCTATTCAAATACTTAAAGAACTCACTGTCTGGCTCAAGGACAAACAAATCGCTACTACCGTTAAAGCTCTCACGATAAGCCTGAAGACTACGATAGAATTCGTAAAACTCAGGATCTTGAGTGTAAACCTTAGAGTAAATAGCTGCCGCTTTAGCATCACCATCACCACGGATCATCTCCGCATCACGCTGCGCTTCGGCTTCCAAAACAACTTGTTGGCGATCTGCGTCGGCACGAATACCCTCAGCAAGCTCCAAACCTTTCGATCTGTGCTCACGAGCTTCACGCTCACGCTCAGTACGCATACGAGCGTAAACAGATTCACTTACATCTGGCGGTAGATCAATGCGCTTAACTCGGATATCTACTATAGAAATACCCAACTCATTCTGAGCAACTTCATTCAGGTCATCACGCAATCCAGTCATCAACTGGTCACGCTGCCCTGAAACAACTTCATGCATCGTTCGTTCGCCAAACTTATTTCGCAAACCAGTGTCCACTCGCGAAGATAAAATTCGATTAGCAATAATCTCATCACCAGAAGTGGCCTGATAAAACTTAGTAACTGAATCGATTTTCCACTTCACATAAGAATCAACGACAACCGCTTTTTTCTCCAACGTCAAATAACGCTGAGGACGAGAGTCCATTGTCAAAATTCGAGCATCAAAAATCTTAACTTCATTTACAATTGGAAGCTTAAAATGAAGACCAGGCTTTACATCGCCTCGCACAATCTCACCAAATTTAAGCACCACTGCGCGCTCTGTTTCATTTACGACAAAAAGCGTTTGAGAAGCAACCAACATGCCGAGAAGAACCACAAATAAAACTGAAAAAGAAAAGCCTTTCATTAGTTTCTGCCCTCTCTACGAACGGTTGAATTCTGACGTTTACGTATTTCATCAAGAACTTGATCTGTCAACGCCCCAATATTTCCTGAACTTGCAGAACCCGAACCTTTAGATGACTCTGTACGCTGCTTCATTAACTGATCCAAAGGCAAATACATCATGTTATTTCCACCTTGAGTGTCAACAACAACTTTATTCACATCTTTATAGACCGACTCCATCGTTTCAATATACAAACGACGACGAGTAACGTCTGGCGCTTTAGTATACTCGCGATATAAACGATCAAAACGATCAGCTTGACCACTAGCCCGAGCAACTATCTCAGAGCGATAAGCCTCAGCCTCTTCTCTAATACGCTGTGCACGGCCTCGAGCTTCAGGAATAATACCATTAGCATAAGACTCGGCTTCATTACGTACTCGCAACTCATCTTCTTTCGCCTTGATAACATCGTCAAACGCCTCTTGCACCTGATTCGGCGCCTGAGTATTTTCGACGTTAACCTTCGAAATCAATAAACCAGTTCCATAAGCATTACTGTAATCTTGAATACGAATTTTAACTTCTGCCGCCAGTAACTCTCGACCTTCTGTCAAAATCTGATCCATTTCAGAACTACCTACCACATGACGAAGCGCACTTTCTGTCACTTGAGCAAGAGATTCTTCAGGACTACGAACATTAAGCAAGAAATCCTTTGGATTTTGAACGGAGTATTGAACCGAAACACCCACCTCAACGATCGCATCATCAACGGTCAGCATCAATGCCTTATGGTCATGAGAACGAACCTTCGTCACATTAACCTTAGTAACAGAATCAATCATAGACGGATTCCAATGCAAACCAGGCATAACAGTTGAGTGATATTCTCCTAAACGAAGCACAACCCCCCTTTCCTGCTGATCTACCTGATAGACACCAGTTGCACCCCATAACCCCAACACAGCAAGCAAAACAACAGCAATTAAGCCGCCACCAAACTTACCAGACATACCGGAGTCGCCACCGTTATTGGAGCCGCCAGACTTGCGGGATTTTTTAACACCCAACATATCCATCAATTTACGAAAAGCCTCATCCAAGTCTGGAGGACCTTGCTCTTTCCCTCCAGGCTTACGACCCCAAGGGTCATTATTGGCATCTTTTTCACGATCTCCATCTGGGCGCCCAGCACCATTATTACGGTTTTTATCTGGATTCCATGGGTCATTGTCGTTATTACCCGGTTCATTCCAGGCCATACTACGTCTCCACTTTATTTTAATGATAATTCTGTACAGCTTACACGGCTTCGATCTGATCCTCAGACATGCCCGCGCGAGCCAAAATCTGCAAATAGTCTTTTTTAGGCAACTTCACATCAAGAACAAATCGGCCAGCTTCATCAAAACGCTCTGACTTTACAGCCCCATGTTCGAACAACATCGCCCTTAAACGCCCATATTTACTGGACAAACAAAGCGTTTCACTAAAAACATCTACCCCTAACAGCTCAGCGATTGCCTGCTTAAGCAGATCAATACCTTGACCATCACGAGCAGACAACCAAACTCGCAAAGGGTTCCCCTCTGCGTCTCTGTCTATTCGAGGCTCAGCCATTGGCAATGCGTCTATTTTGTTAAATACTATTAAGGTTGGCACCTCATCGGCACCAATTTCTGCCAACACAGTATCAACATGTGCCATATTCTGATCACGATAAACATCAGCAGCATCCACTATATGCAACAATAAATCCGCCTCAGATGACTCTTTTAAAGTCGCCTGAAACGCCTTAATTAATCTATGTGGTAGCTGACGAATAAACCCGACGGTATCCGCCAAGACAATCGAACCAATCTGCTCAACATCCAAACGCCTCAAAGTAGGGTCAAGCGTGGCAAACAACTGATCCGCCGCAAACACATCCGCACCTGTCGCTCGATTGAATAATGTGGACTTACCTGCGTTGGTATAACCAACCAAAGAAACTGTTGGCACAGAAGACCGATCACGCGATCGACGATTTTGATCACGCTGAGAATCCACTTTACTCAATCTTTTTTGGATTGCCTTGATACGCTCTCGTAACAAGCGGCGATCTGTTTCAAGTTGGGTTTCACCCGGACCACGCATGCCTATGCCGCCCTTCTGGCGCTCTAGGTGAGTCCAACCACGAATAAGACGAGTTGAAGTATGCTGCAATTGAGCAAGCTCTACCTGCAGCTTACCTTCGTGTGTTCGTGCGCGCTGAGCAAAAATGTCTAAAATTAGCCCAGTGCGATCAAGCACCCGACATTGTAAAGCACTTTCTAAATTACGCTCTTGGGAGGGAGACAAAGCATGATCAAAAAGAACGACTTGCGCCTCTTCTCGGTCTACAATATCTTTTATTTCAGCCAACTTGCCAGTACCAATAAAGTATCTCGCATCAGGCCGCTGACGAGATCCTGTAACAACCGCTACAGGATCTGCGCCAGCAGAAATAGCTAACTCAACGAATTCTTCTGGCCCATAAGATTCATTTTTATCATTAAAATCTATATGGACCAATACCGCTATTTCACCACTATCTGGTCGTTCAAAAAACAATCTGGTATTCCTCTGTCTGCCGTATTATAGACAAACTATTCAGCAGCATCTTCCGGCTGATCAGGAGACGGGATGCGGATAGTACGAGAAGGCACAACCGTAGAAATGGCATGTTTATAAACCATTTGACTAACGGTATTTTTTAACAAAATCACAAACTGATCGAATGATTCGATTTGACCTTGAAGTTTAATTCCATTTACAAGAAAGATAGACACTGGCACTCTTTCTTTACGTAGAATATTTAGATAAGGGTCTTGTAATGATTGCCCTTTTGACATTGGAATCTCCTTAAGTAAGCGTAAAATATAAAATTAAATATTGATAAAACAATACTGTAGATACTACACCAAATCTTTATCCATTTCCCCTATATAATCCTGCTTTCAATATAATTCAAGGTCTCGGTCAAAAGATCTTTTGACAAACTGTCAAAAATCATCAAATCATCCCAACCTCTCAACCAAGTAAGCTGCCTTTTAGCCAATTGACGAGAAGCAACAACACCTTTAAAGATAGCATCATCTAGCAAATCGTCACCGTCTAAATATTGCCATAGCTGCCGATAACCAACACAACGCATAGAAGGCATATCAATTGACAAGTCACCACGCTTATATAAGCCCTCCACTTCAGCCAAAAAGCCCTGATCCATCATGTCATAAAAACGCTGCTCAATTCGAGCGTGCAACACACTTCGCTCTTTTGGCATCACCGCCAGATTAATCATATCAAAAGGCAAAGAAACAGCCTCTTGCTGAGCCCAGAATTGGGTCATGGTTTTACCTGTTAATCGATACACTTCAATAGCGCGCTGTAAACGCTGCGGATCATTGGGATGGATGCGAGACGCAGCCTCTGGGTCGATCACTTGTAATTCCTCATGCAAGGCGACCCAACCTTTTTCAGCCGCCTCAGTTTCAATCACAGCTCGAAGCTCCGCATTGGCCTGTGGCATTTCAGCCAAGCCTTTTTGCAAAGCATTGAAGTACATCATAGTCCCCCCTACCAAAAGCGGGGTCTTACCTTTCGCCAAAATGTCTTGAGACTGCTCAACCGCATCAAATACAAAATCTGCTGCCGAGTAAGATTCAAGCGGATCGATAATATCGATCAACCGATGAGGCGCCCTTGCTAACAATTTCGCATCAGGCTTTGCCGTCCCAATATCCATACCTTTGTAAACAAGAGCAGAATCAACACTGATAATTTCAAAACCATGGTGCTCAGCCAACTCAACTGCTAGCCCAGTTTTCCCAGAAGCCGTTGGCCCCATCAAACAAACAACATGTGGCTTTGCCATTTTAACGCCCCCTCAAAAAGAGTTTATCTAAGTCAGACATACTCAAGTGCGCCCAAGTCGGTCGACCATGATTACACTGCCCACTTCGCTCTGTTATTTCCATATCACGAAGAAGACTATTCATCTCTGCAATTGTTAATTTACGATTCGCTCGAATCGCACCATGACAAGCCATGGACGCCATCAGTTCATTCGCACGCGATTCCATTAGATCCGATATACCATTTGCCGATAAATCACTAATCACATCACGAACCAGTCCTTCAACATCACCTCGAATCAGTATAACGGGAACTTCTCGAACCATGGCACTTTCTAGCCCAGTTCTTTCCACACGAAACCCAAACGCCTCAAAAACAGCACCACTTTCCTCAACCAAATCCGCTTCACTTTGCGACACGGCGATATTAATAGGCACCAGCAAAGGCTGTGACGAAATGGTTTTTTGATAAAAAGCCGTTTTCATTCTTTCATAAACAATACGCTCATGGGCGGCATGCATGTCAACTAGAATAAGACCTTGCTCGCTCTCGGAAAGAATATACACGCCATGCAGCTGAGCAACAGCGAAGCCTAAGGGAGGCACCGCCTGATAATCAACATCTCGTCCAAAAGCAGAGACATCACTTTGCCCAAGTAAACTTGAGGGAGCAACCTCTCTCACCTCTCCTGTTTCAGGGTCAACCGTCTCAGTTTGTGACGTGTATTCCTGAGCATAACCAGAAAGACGACGCATCCCATCAAGCTGACCACGAACATCTGAAGAGCTTGGCGAGCTTGACGCTGACCTCATCCAATCCATTCCAGAAGAAGCAGGACGATTTGACAACTGTAAAGCAGACTGCTCTGTAATTTCCGACTCATTCGATGATGTCTCTTGCATTCCAGTAGGCGCCGCATCCGATTCAGGCCTTACATCTGCAATAGCTTTATGTATCCGACTGAACAAAAAATCATGAACCAAACGTCCATCACGAAACCGCACCTCATGTTTTGTTGGGTGCACGTTTACATCAACAGTGGAAGGATCCAGCTCAAGATACAGAACAAAAGTAGGGTGACGGCCATTGTATAAAACATCGCGATACGCTTGACGAACAGCATGTGCTACCAATTTATCCTTAACCACTCGGCCATTCACAAAAAAGTACTGTAGATCCGCCTGAGACCGAGAAAAAGTGGGCAAACCGATCCATCCCCACAAGCGCAACCCCGCAGCTTCGACATCCAGCGTCAACGAGTTTTCTATGAACTTTTTACCCAACAAGGTCGCTAGCCGGTGTTCAGCATGAAGCTGATCCGTTACTGGGCGAAGATCATAAACTTGCTTACCGTTGTGACTTAAACGAAAGCCTGTCTCATAGCGACTGAGCGCCAACCTTTTCACCACCTCTTCAAGATGGGCAAATTCTGTTTTCTCTGTGCGCAGAAACTTTCGACGAGCGGGTGTATTAAAGAACAAATCACGTACATCGATAGTTGTACCTTGTGGATGCGAAGCCGGGCGTACAGCTGTTGCCATATCCTTCCCTTCCGCCTCGACTCGCCAAGCCTCTGACTCATCTTCAGCCTGAGAGGTAAGGTGCATTCTGGAAACAGAGCTAATACTCGCTAACGCCTCACCACGAAACCCTAGAGTACGAACGGCCTCTAAGTCATCCAACGTTATGATTTTACTCGTTGCATGACGACTCAAGGCTAAGGACAAATCATCCTTCATAATTCCCGTGCCGTTGTCCCGTATTTTTATACGCCTAACACCACCCTGCTCCACATCAATATCAAGCTGAGAAGCACCAGCATCTAGGCTATTTTCAAGCAGCTCTTTCACAACGGAAGCTGGACGCTCAACCACCTCACCTGCAGCAATCTGGTTGGCTAAACGTGGTGACAAAAGATTAATTCTTTGCATGAGCAACCTTTGATTAATACTTTTAATTAATAACAAGAGGAAATGGAATTCCTATCCAGCGGGGATGACTAGCTTCTGACCAATCCAAATAACATCGTTTTTCAGATCATTCGCTTGTCGTATAACAGCGAGGGACACCTGATTACTCCGCGCTATTTCAGAAAGCGTATCGCCTTTCTCAACGATATAAACAGAGTCAGTATGATTACCTTTTTTCCAAGCAACCAAGGTCCCATCAGGCGCATTCTTCGTAAAATATTCAACCACACCTGTGGCAATAGAGGCGGCTAACTTAACCCGATACGCTCTGCTAGAAAGATTTTTTGCCTCTGTTTTGTTTGACACAAAACCCGTCTCGATCAATATCGATGGTATATCAGGTGACTTTAGTACTACAAAACCAGCTTGCTGCACACTGCCCTTATGCAACACCGCGACTCCTTCCATTTCACTCAAAACACTTTTACCGATATTAAGACTCATTTGGATCGTCGAATTCATCGACATATCCAATAATACTTCCGCCAACAACTGATCCTTATCATCTAACGAAATACCACCAACCAGATCTGCAGAATTTTCTTGCTGAGCCAACCAACGCCCCATCTCGGAACTCTTACCACTAAGAGAAAGCGCCCATACAGAAGCACCACGAGCGCTCGACTTAGTAAAAGCATCCGCATGAATCGAAATCATCAAATCGGCATTTGCGTCACGCGCCACGCGCGAACGGTCACGAAGAGGAAGGTAAGTATCCGTCGAGCGAGTCAATACCGCTTTAAAGCCCTCTACCGCATTGATTCGGCTCGCTAACTCCTTGCCAATCGACAAGACAATATCCTTCTCTCGAACTTTGTATTGCCCCAAAGCCCCTGGATCCTTACCGCCATGCCCTGGATCTATTGCGATGACGATATTACGTTTTTCTTTTGACAGGTTTGCCAAACTTTTTACTATTGTGGCAGGCTTATGGACACCATATTCAAGTTCAACCAGAATCCGTGGACCATAAGTACCATTTGCCGCTAGAACAGTGCTTTTTGCCCTGACCTTCTGAGCCAAATCAAGCACAAAGCGCACCCCACTATCACGCTTAGCGTAGCGTACTCGCATCAACACATCAGAGGATAGAGCAGACAAGCCGTTTACGACGGCTGTATCTAACACAACACCGCTAATATCTAAAACAATGCGCTCAGGGTTTGATAAAGGGAATATTCGATGCTCTGAAACATCAGAAAGCTCAAATACCAAACGCGTCACCCCTTCCTGTTGAGCGACACGTATATCTCGAACCTCGGCGGCAAAAAGCCCCAAAGACGCGACAGACAGAATTAAATTAATAAAAACAAAAAGACAAATGTGAAATTTAGTATGCATATCAGACAGCTAGCTAGTATATCTGACACACTATAACTGCTGATTAAATGGATCTCAATCTTACTTATAGTAAAGACTTCTATACATCAAGAAGTTATGACCTCTTGTAAAATTTTTAGAGCAGCCAAACCTTTTTCTGTTTGCGCCTCTAAAGAGACATGACGACCCTGACGAATCAGACCCAAAGAGACCACCAAGTCCGCCTTTGGCAACGCCCCACGCCCCATTTCCGCCCACTCAATCAGGCACAAACCACTTTCAGTGAAGTAATCCCGAATCCCCATAAACTCAAGCTCTTCTGCGTCGCTAACGCGATACAAATCAAAATGATAAACCTCCAAACCGGGCAACTCATATGGCTCAACAATGGTGTAAGTTGGACTTTTCACTGGTCCTTCATAGCCTAGACCTCGCAGCACCCCTCTCACCAGCGTGGTTTTTCCCATCCCAAGATCACCCTCTAGATAAACCACCCCACCCATTTTCAATGCAGATGAAATAACCTCTCCTAGGCTCTCCATCGCCACCTCACCGTAAACATCTTTTTCTATTCGCATTACTTATTAATCCTCTCTACACCCAAAAAGAGCAAACACAAAAAACTCACGCAATTCTAATACAGAAGGCTTTTGAAACAAGCACCAATACCCCATAATCAGTAAGCTAACAACATTAACAGCATTAACAGCACAACGAAGGACATTTATGGATTGGCTTCTCATTTCACTCATTGCCATTGCCGTATTTATTACAGGCATTTCTAAAGGAGGATTTTCTGGCGCATTCGGTATTATGGCTGTACCACTCATATCCCTTCAAACCTCTCCCATCTTTGCTGCCGCCATCATGCTTCCCATCTTGTGTATTATGGACATATTTGCCGTACAAAAGTTCTGGGGGAAATGGAGTAACGAACAACTCATTAAATGCATTCCAGCGGCTATCGTCGGGGTTATTATTGGAGGATTAACCGCATCATGGTTTTCGTCTGAGTGGCTAAAAATAATGGTGGGGATTATTGCAGTAGGATTTGTTCTAAATTCATGGCCAAGAAAAAATAGCACACCTCAACCAAAACCACTTAGTACCATAGCTGGAAAGCTCTGGTGCGCTCTTGGTGGCCTCACCAGCTTTATCGCCCATGCTGGCGGCCCACCAATGAGCGTTTATTTACTTAGAGCAAATCTTGATAAAACGCAGTATGTCGCTACCGCAGCAGTGATATTTACAGCAATTAACTATGTGAAACTCATTCCGTATAGCATGCTTGGGCAACTAATACACTTCAAACATACTTCTGTCTCTTTGCTTTACCCCTATTGCTTACCTAGGCGTTCAACTCGGCGCTTGGTTGCACTATAAAATATCAACCGCGCTATTTTTTAAATTCATGTATGGTTTTCTTTTCCTAACAGGAATCAAGCTAATCTGGGACGGAGCCTCTGCGATTATTTAATGAGCTTTAACCTCAAAAGCTCATTAAATACCTTTTAGATTCTTCGGCAATGGAATTTATACCTTATCGTCCAAACCAAACATGGTTCGACGATAATGCTGAAGCTCACCAATAGATTCTAGAATATCATCCATCGCTAGATGCGAGCCTGATTTTTTAAACCCTTCTAACGCCTCTGGCTTCCAGCGCTTTGCCAATTCCTTCACCGTACTCACGTCAAGATAGCGGTAGTGAAAAAATCTTTCTAGAGCTGGCATGTAACGGTATAAAAAACGACGATCTTGACCAACACTGTTACCACAAATAGGTGAAGCTCCAGCGGGAACGTATTGCGCTAAAAACTGAATGGTTTCAGACTCTGCCTGCTTCATACTGATCGTAGAAGACAACACTCTCGCCGTTAGACCAGAATCGCCGTGATGCTGTGTACACCATTCATCCATTGCATCCATCACCGACTTTTCCTGATGTATTGCAAGGCTCGGCCCCTTAGCTAACACATTTAAATGCTTGTCAGTCACCACTGTCGCAATTTCAATAATGGTATCACTCTCTGGATCTAACCCTGTCATTTCAAGATCAATCCATACTAAATTCTCTTCATTTAAGCTCATAACCTTCCAAGTCCTTTATTATCAATGCCAAGCATTATACTCTATGCGCCTTACTATATGATCAGACGAGCCTAATGTCGAAGCGAAAACTTACCAAACAACAAACTTGGCGAATTGAAAGAATTCACAAGGAACGCGTAGAACGCACCCAAAAACGCGGCGATATCGCTGAAGAGCTCCTTCAGTCATCTGATCTTGGGCCCGAAACCGAAGGAATGATCATTTCCCACTTCGGCACACAAGTCGAAGTCGAAGGCACGCAAGAGCCCTTTATTGGTATTTCCACGCGCTGTAATTTACGCGCCAATTTAGGCCAACTCGTTACAGGCGATAAAGTTGTCTGGCGTCCCAAGCAAAATGAAGGCGGCGTTGTTGTCGCCACCACACCAAGACACACCTCATTGTCTCGTCCAGACATGCATGGAAGGTTGAAACCCGTTGCGGCCAATATTGATCACATTGTCGTCGTGATTGCCGCGGAACCTGTCGCTCATGCAAATTTAATTGACCGTTACTTAGTTGCCGCTGAAACCGTCGGTATTCCTCCAGTGATACTACTTAACAAGTGCGACCTAATAGACGACAGCAATCAAGCCAGCTTAGATAATCTCTTAAAGACATACGAAGACCTAAATTACAAAATAATCAGAACATCTATCAAACATCAAGAAGGCATGGAATCGCTTTACAGTTTCTTGCAAGATAAAACCAGCGTATTTGTCGGGCAATCTGGTGTCGGTAAATCCTCTCTTATTGGTACGATACTTCCCGATATAGACATCACCGTCGGTGAACTCTCCCAAAAACGAAAAAAAGGCGTGCACACCACAACCACAGCCCGTCTATTCCACATGCCAAAAGGCGGAGATCTTATTGATTCTCCGGGAATACGTGAATTTGGCTTATGGCATATCTCTGAGGAAGAGCTTTTGAATGGTTTTATCGAATTTCAACCACATATTGGCTATTGCCGATTCCGTGATTGTGCTCACGAAAAAGAGCCAGGGTGCGCAATTCTTGAAGCGTTAGAAAAAGGTGATATAACAGAACACCGCTTCCAAAGCTTCTTAAGAATTAAACAGTCTATTCGGGAAAATCATGCCTTTTAGAAAATTGCTTCAGGGGGCAACTGTAAATCAGATTGCTGGACAGGGTTTCCAAAATTACGGAGATTTTGATCCAGCATTTTCTTATAAGCTTCATCTGTCAATAAAGTAATACTGATTCGCCTATTTTCAGCGCTGCCTGTATCAAATCGATTGTAAGGTATCGTGTCTGATAAACCTATTACTTGAGCAATACGTCCATTTTCAACACCACCCTCTTCCAGTATACGACGCGCAGCGTTCGCTCGTAACGCTGATAAATCCCAATTATCTAACCTGCCTGAACCACTAAATCTTGATGAGTCTGTGTGCCCCGTAATCACAATCGGATTGGCTACCTTATTAAAGATGGAAGACATGCTAAGCAAAGTATTTTCAATATCCGGCATCATTCGGGCACTACCGCGCTCAAACATAGGCTCATCAGGGTCGTCCAATAATGTGATCCGAACGCCAATAGGTGTTACCTCAATACGCAAATTTTGCTGCTCAGAAAGTAGAATATTCATTCTTCCCATCTCTTTTTGCACCATATCGTTAATGCTTTTTGCATCCGCTGAATCAGGGCCATTCCCAGCACGCATCTCTCTTGACTCGACATCAGTACTGCCAGACTCAGGAAGCTGCAAATCCAATTTTTTTTCCGTACTTTTTGCTGGGCTCCCACCAAGATCGATAGGATTGGCACTATAACCTGCCACAGAAGTCCCCATTGGATCTTGAAAATACCCCTCAATACTGGCCAGCTCCTCTGGCGTGGCAACACTTAATATCCATAAAACCAAAAAGAGAGCCATCATAGCCAAAGCAAAGTCTGCCAAAGCTATTTTCCAAGCACCACCATGGTGTGCAATTTTTTTGATTTTCTTAACCCGCCGAATAACCAGACCATTGGAACCTAAAGCCATCTAACACTCTCCAAAACTTGCTATAAGCCCATATTAGCGGTATTGCTTAAGATCATCTGACAATTCAATAAAGCTTGGACGCATATCAGGAGGCAGCAACTTACGCCCCGTCTCAACCGCTACAGGCGGTGCGTAACCAGACACAACCGAATTCAAACACGCTTTAATACATAAATACGCTTTTAACTCATGAGCTCCCAGACTTTCCAAATGCGAAGCCGCCGGCCCAGCAAACCCATAACCAAAAAAGATACCCAAAAACGTCCCAACCAATGCCGCCGCTACATGTGAACCAATCTCTTCTAATGGGCCACCTATCGACCCCATAGTAATAACAATACCAAGCACCGCCGCAACAATACCAAATCCAGGCAAAGCCTCCGCCACACGATTCAATGCATGACTAGGAGCAATAAGCTCTTCTTGAATCTGCTCGATTTCATTGTCCATAATGGCGTCTATTTCATAAGCAGGTAGACCCGTTAACGTAAAGATCCGATAATTGTCAGTTAAAAAGTCCACCACCTCATGATCACGCACTACATCAGGAAAACGATTAAACAGCTCACTGGTAAAAGGAGACTCAATATCCTCCTCAATAGACAAAAATCCCTCTTGACGGCTTTTTTGAAAAAGACAGTACATCAAACCTAATAACTGAAGATAAAAACGCTTATTATGACGGCTCCCAGAAAAAATCTGAGGCAGCATAGTGAATACTTTTTTCTGAACAATAAGTGGGTTCGCTACCATGAAGGCGCCCAATGCCGCTCCACAAATAATAATCACTTCAAAAGGCTGCCATAACGCCAACATATTGCCGTGAGATGCCAAATAACCCGATACAACACTAACAATAACAACCAGTACGCCAGCTAACGCAAACATATTCTCTTCCTTAATACTGACAAAGTATGCTCTCACCTCAATATACAGTATGATTAATGAGATAAAAATATAAGAGCACTTTACACACACATAAACAACCGAGTCACTAATGTAACCAGCTATGAAAGACAAGTCACCTTCTGGCCTAAATGAATGGCTTCATTTCCTTAAAAGTAAAAAATTTCCGGTTAAGGCCGTCAATTTATCTCGCCTTAAAACCCAAATAAAAAGAACAGAAGACACGCTTGATGGCATGCAAGCCAACATAGCATCAGATCCACTATTAGCTTTCGCCATTCTTAACGAAGCAAATCGAATCATTCCAAATAAAAACAGCGAAATAAAAACACCTTTCCATGCTGCCGCTATGGTCGGAATGAATGGTATAGCCAAGCTGTTTCCTCAATTCGCCCCATACGACATTAAAACAACACAACAAATACCCCATGTAGCCGCTTTTTTAAGCGAAATACAAACCAGCTACGAAGCAGCAACCATAGCAAGACATTGGGCAATCGAAAAATTAACCAGTCATGAAGATGATATCTTTTGGATAACACTCTTTCGTGATGCTGCAAGATGGCTATTGTGGTTCTACGCCTACCCAACCATGATGTCCATTAGGCAAAAAATCAAACAAGGCGAAAAAGCCAGCCAAGCAGAGCTAAGCACTTTAGGGTGTCGAATTGATGAGCTCACAGTGCATCTTTGCTCTCATTGGGGCACACCACAAAAAGTCATTGACTCTTTTCTAACCAAACACATACCCAACGCAAGAGAAATGCAAGCCTTAGCACATTTGGCCCACCATCCAGACGAACTGCCAGGCTTTACCGAAGACAAAAGACTCACCATTTTAATCAACAACCCGCTTATTTTTTCTTATTGCGCAAACAAAGTTGCCCATGAAGCCAGCTTGATGCGATGGGATTCTAAAAATCTGCCTTTCTTTTACCGTGTCGTCGCGACAGTCATGCATCGCCGTCTTGGAGAAGTCATTCATACCGCTCACTTAGCAAGCACCGAAGCAGCAACTTTGTACAATAACGGTGGAAAAATCTCTCTTGCACAACAACTCCTTGACCCCAACCTATTCACCGGCAAAAACACACTCAACCAAAAAACAAAAGTCGCGTTATCTCCTATTTCAGCACTAAAAAAAGCACTCAGTCAAAAAGGCGATATAGACACAAAACAGAAGGCAAACCTTGCTCTAAAAACAATCAAGCAAGCCATACCAAACGCACAACACAGCATTATTTTTAAGCATTCAAACAACAAAGTGTCTCCGATGTATCAATCTGGCTATAACATAGAAACAATTAAAGCTATCCTATGGAACTCACCATCAAGCGTGTTTGAAAAACTATCCAAAAAACGCTCAGCAAGCCACTTGTCCGGACAAAAGCTAGACAATCTATTAAAAGATTTACCGCATACAGCTGACCAAATAATTGACACTAACAGCCACCTTATTCTTGCCTCTACACAGACATCAAAAAGTGAAATGACAATATTTTGGCTAGAAACGCGCACAGAATTCGATGAGAAAGATTACAAAAATCTTAAACAAATCGTGTCTTTAATCAGCCACAGCACACCATAAATTCAATAACTTAGGATAAATACCGTGACTAAAGATCAATTTTTTGCCTTTGCGCAACATATCACTCCGCAAAAAACATTGTCTCGCACCATTGGCCGCATTGCAGAATGCGAAAATACTTGGGTAAAAAACACCTTTATCAGCCAATTCATCAAAAAATACCAAGTAGACATGTCAGAAGCAGTTAATAGCGATCCTTTGTCTTACCGCAACTTTAACGACTTCTTTACCCGAGCCATTCGCTCAGAGCTGCGCCCAATATGCGAGCAGAAAAATGGGATTGTCTGCCCTGCCGATGGTGCAGTCAGCCAACTTGGCGAAATAGAACACGGCACCTTACTACAAGCCAAAGGACACACCTACAGCCTGACCAGCCTCTTGGGTGGCGACGCTTCACTATCCAACCAATTCCTTGGGGGCTCTTTCGCAACCGTTTATCTCTCTCCAAAAGATTACCATCGTGTGCACATGCCACTTACTGGCAAACTGACGAAAATGATCCATATACCAGGCAAGCTGTTCTCAGTGAACAAAGTGACTGCTGAACAAATCCCAAGTGTCTTTGCTCGTAACGAGCGCACGGTTTGTATTTTCGAAACGGAAGCCGGCCCAATGGCAGTAATATTGGTGGGCGCCATGATCGTAGCCAGCATAGAAACCATATGGGCAGGACAAGTTACACCATTCAACAAAAATGTGGTGACTTGGGATTACAGCGAACTTAATAACATTAACATCAAGAAAGGCGAGGAAATGGGACGCTTCAAGCTTGGCTCTACTGCCATCGTCTTATTTGGTAAAGGCGCCGTCAACTGGGAGGAGTCCATACAAGCAGAAACACCTACTAAGATGGGTATGCATTTTGGGCAAATCAACGAGAAGTAAACACCAAACAAGCTCCCAATAAAAAAGCCTGCTTCATATGAAGCAGGCTTTTTTGCGTTCGAAGAGCTCACAACACTAGATTATGGCAAGTCGTCTTCTAGCTCTTCTTTTGGTGCTGGAACGAGGTCTTCTCGCCTCACATCCAACGCAAGCAATAAGTTTGCCGCCACAAAAACAGAAGAGTAAGTACCAACAACTATCCCTACTAACAAAGCCATAGAGAAGTTATGTATCGCTTCACCACCCGCCACAAACAATACAACCAACACAAACAAGGTCGTTAAAGACGTAATTAAAGTACGACCCAGCGTTTGGTTAATCGATTCGTTGACAAGGTCATACGGCTCAGTATCCCGCATGATACGGAAGTTTTCGCGAATACGGTCACACACAACGATAGTATCGTTAAGCGAATACCCAACGACGGCCAATAATGCAGCCAATACCGTCAAATCAAACTCCACCTCAAATATCGAGAAAAAGCCCAAAGTGATAATAACATCGTGAACAAGCGCCGCTACAGAGGCAAGCGAAAACTTAAACTGAAATCTCACAGCAACGTAAATCATGACGACAGCCAAGGCGAGCAACATACCTAAGCCACCTTGCTCACGTAACTCCTCACCTACTTGAGCGCCAACAAACTCAGACCGCTGAAGCAAAACCTTATTCGCCCCATCACCCTGAAGTGTAGACAACACCTCATCACCCAGTGTTGGCGTATAAGAGTTAGCCATACGAACCACAACATCGGTTGACGAACCAAAGTTCTGCACAACCACATCGCCATAGCCATTTCTGTCTAACAACTCACGAACATCATCTAAGTTAGGAGCCTCATCATAAGTCACCTCAACCAAGGTGCCGCCCGTAAAGTCCAAGCCGAATTGCAACCCCTTAGTCGCTAAAGAACCAAGAGAAATTAGGATCAACGTAATCGATAAAATAGCCACGATTTTACGCATTGCCATAAATGGAATATTTGTCACTTTCATGGCGCTCTCCTAAATATACAGTTTCTTATTTTTACGGCCGCCATACACAAGATTTACCTGCGCACGAGTCACAACAATCGCCGTAAACATCGAAGTAAGAATACCAAGCGACAACGTCACCGCGAAGCCTTTCACTGGCCCCGTACCCACTGCAAACAAAATAACAGCAACCAGCAATGTTGTGATATTAGCGTCTAAAATGGTTGTAAATGCACGATTAAACCCAGAATGTATCGCTTGCTGATTCGGCACACCGCTTGCCAATTCCTCTTTTATTCTTGAGAAAATCAGCACGTTTGCATCTACCGCCATTCCCATCGTTAATACAATACCGGCAATGCCTGGCAGAGTTAACGTCGCAGAAAGCAAAGACATACACGCCATCAGCAATATAATATTTAAGGCCAACGAGACATTGGCAAAAATACCAAATACCTTGTAATAAACCAGCATAAACAACATCACAACCAATAAGCCGATTTGAGCAGAGCTAACACCAAGTTGTATGTTTTCCGCCCCTAAACTAGGCCCAATAGTACGCTCTTCGACAAAATAAATTGGCGCAGCCAAAGCACCAGCTCGAAGTAAAAGAGCCAACTCAGAAGATTCACGCGGACTGTCCAAACCAGTAATTCGGAATGAGTTGCCCAAAGTTGTTTGAATCGTCGCGAGAGAAATAATACTTTTCTCACTGTAACTTCTACGCACCTCTTCCATTTTGCCGTCTTTCTCAATAAAACGACTACGAGACTTATGCTCAATAAACACAACCCCCATATTACGACCAACAGCGGAACGAGTTACCTTACTCATTTGCTTGCCGCCTTTGGAATCCAAGCTGATGTTAACCTGAGGCTGGCCATTTTCATCAAAAGACGAACTCGCATCGGAAACGCTGTCACCCGTAATAATTAGATCACGCTCTAAGCGCGCCGTACGACCACTACCATCACGAAACGTCAGAGTCTCTATATCCGACCCTTTATCATCCAAACCCGCTTCTAAATGGAACTCTAGATTAGCGGTCGCACCGATGATACGCTTTGCCGCCGCCGTATCCTGCACACCGGGTAACTCAACAACGATACGATTACTGCCCTGACGCTGCACCAATGGCTCAGCCACGCCCAACTCATTTACACGGTTACGTAAAGTCGTTAAATTTTGCTGTAAAGCATAGGATTCAATTTCTTTCTTCGACGCTTCGGTAAAACTAACATCTAAGAAGAATTCAGTTTCATCTTGATGAGTAGCATAGCGATAGTCAGGAAATTCATCTTTCAATAAATCTTCCGCCAACGACAAATCAGCCTCTTGCAAGAAACGAATAGAAAGCACACCGCCTTCAATATCAACACTGCGATAACGCACTCGACTCTTACGCAGCAACGCCTTCATTTCACTTGCACTAACTTCAAGCTTTTGCTTAAGAGCCGCCGGGGTATCCACCTCTAACAAGAAATGCACACCACCGCGAAGATCCAAACCTAACTTAGCAGGACCAGCCCCTAAAGAGGATAGCCAGTCCGGTGTAGTAGGAACAAGGTTCAATGCTGTTACAAAGTCATCACCCAATGCTGCCGCCACGACAGGCTTGGCAGCAAGTTGGTCCTCACCACTATTAAAGCGCAAGGTACCGCCAGCAGAGGTAAGCTCTGCTTCTTTTAATTCTATATTTGCTTTTGAAAGCGCACTTGTCGCTCTCAGCAATGCTTGCTCATCAACAACAGAAGTCGCTTTTTGGGTAGACAGTTGTAGCGCTGGATCATCCGGATAAAGATTTGGGAAGGCATAGAGTAGCCCCAAAGCCAAAACAAGAAGAATTAGCAAATACTTCCACAAGGGGTACTTGTTAAGCATGAAAAATCCTTTACACCTAAAAAATTTGAATGGATCGATAAAAAAGAAAAGCGCCTAGAGAAGGCGCTTTTCTAAGAAAGTTAAATAGACTTTAACGTTCCTTTAGGCAATACAGCAGCAACAGAAGATTTTTGAAATTTCATTTCAACACCTTCAGCAACTTCAAGTACTACGTAGTTATCATCTACTTTAGATACTTTACCCAATACACCACCGCCAGTTACTACTTCAGTACCTTTAGTCAAAGATGCGATCAAGTTTTTATGCTCTTTCGCACGCTTTGCCTGTGGGCGCCACATAAGGAAGTAAAAAATAACGACAAAACCCGCAAGCAATACAAGGTTAAAAATACCCCCATCTGCCGCCATTCCGCCTTCAGCATACGCTGGTGAGATCAATGAGATCATGTGTTAACTCTCCAATGGTTTATGAAACTGTTGCGATCCTTTTATCTAAAGAATCTGCATAATTTGTTTATTATTCACTCAAAGCTGGCACATCTAAGCCACGCTTTGCATAGAACTCATTAACAAAGGCGTCAAATCTACCTTCATCTAGAGCCAGACGCAATCCCGCCATGAGAGTTTGGTAATAACGTAAGTTATGAATGGTATTTAATTGAGCCCCTACCATTTCTTTACACTTATCCAAGTGATGTAAATAAGACCGAGAAAAGTTTTTACAAGTGTAACAATCACATTCTTTGTCTAATGGCCCGATATCTTCACGATACTGAGCATTACGAATACGGACCACGCCATCCGAGGTAAACAGATGACCGTTACGCGCATTACGGGTTGGCATGACACAGTCGAACATATCAACGCCACGACGAACGCCTTCTACCAAATCTTCTGGCTTGCCGACACCCATCAAATAACGAGGCTTATCCGCTGGCATTTTAGGGGTAACAAAATCCAACACCTTCATCATTTCTTCTTTTGGCTCACCCACTGACAAACCGCCAATAGCGTAACCATCAAAGCCAATATCAACAAGACCTTCTAAAGATTCTTCGCGCAAGTTTTCGTACATGCTGCCCTGAATGATACCAAACAACGCAGAAGGACTATCTCCGTGTTCGTCTTTAGAACGCTGAGCCCATCGTAAGCTTCTACGCATCGATGTCGCTGCTACGTCAGTTGTTGCAGGGTGTGGGGTACATTCATCAAAAATCATCACGACATCAGAACCAAGATCTTTTTGAACTTGCATCGATATCTCAGGACTCAAAAACACTTTCGATCCGTTAATCGGAGAACGAAAACTCACACCTTCTTCGGTGATTTTACGCATTTCGCCCAATGAAAAAACCTGAAAACCACCAGAGTCGGTCAAAATTGGTTTTTTCCATTGAGTAAAATCATGCAAGTCACCATGAGCTTTTACCACGTCCGTTCCCGGACGAAGCCATAAATGAAACGTGTTACCCAAAATGATGTCCGCACCAATTTCTTCGATGTCTTTGGTCAACATCCCTTTTACTGTGCCGTAAGTCCCTACCGGCATAAACGCTGGCGTTTCAACCTTACCTCGAGGAAAAGTCAGCGTCGCACGACGTGCCTTTCCTGACGTGGTATGAAGATCAAAATCCATAAAACATTCTGGACGCTTATCAGACATTCGTCTTATTCCTCACTTTGCGGGCCTGAAGCCTGCGCATTTCGTGTAATAAACATGGCATCGCCATAACTAAAAAATCGATATTTCTGCTCTACTGCCGCTTGATACGCCGACATAACGTGATCGTACCCAGCAAAGGCGCTAATCAACATAATGAGCGTAGACTCAGGCAAGTGAAAATTCGTCACCAAAGCATCCACCGTCTTAAACTCATAACCCGGGTAGATAAAAATACTGGTATCGCCCTGCATTGGCGCGATCTCACCACTTTGGCTCGCCGATTCAAGACTGCGAACACTGGTTGTCCCCACTGCAATCACTCGACCACCACGGGCTTTCGCGGCCTTCACTTGCTCAACCACACTGAGCTCAACTTCAACATACTCCGCGTGCATAATGTGGTCTTTTACATTATCCACTTTCATTGGCTGAAAAGTTCCTGCACCCACATGCAAGGTGACAAACGCCGTTTCTATCCCTTTTGCCTTCAGCTTTTCTAACAATTCGTCATCAAAATGCAAACCCGCCGTTGGGGCTGCAACTGCACCGGGCTTTTGGTTATAAACGGTTTGATAGCGTTCCTGATCACTGTCTTCATCAGGACGCTCAATATAAGGTGGCAGCGGCATGTGACCAACGCGAGACAACACGTCAAGCACTGGCTCATTAAAGGCAAGATGAAACAAAGCACCAGAGCGACCCAACATAGTCACTTCAATCTGCTCACCTTTATCCTGCCCTAAAATCAGCTTGCTGTTTTCCTTTGGCGACTTACTAGCGCGAATATGTGCCAACGCTTCGTTCGTACCAATTACCCGCTCTACCAATACCTCAATTTTTCCGCCAGATTCTTTTTGCCCAAACACACGAGCAGGAATCACTCGAGTATTGTTGAACACCATCAAATCACCCGGTTGAACTAAGTCCAACACATCAGGAAATTGACAATGAACCACCTCGCCACTGGGGCCATCAAGGTGCAACAACCGACTGGCTGTCCTATCCGATGTTGGATAGTTTGCAATCAATGAATCAGGTAAATCAAAGTGATAATCGGAAACGAGCATGATAGGGAACACTACCTAGAAAAAACGACCCGGCATTTTATCGAAAAATCACGTAAAAGGGTACTTCCAAGCGACATCATATTAAAAAGATAAAAATAATTCCCATATCCATTGACTTATTTCATAAATAGCATAAGATACGCCTCACCTTTTTCAAGGCCAGTGTGGTGGAATTGGTAGACACGACGGATTCAAAATCCGTTGCCTTCGGGTGTGGCGGTTCGAGTCCGCCTACTGGTACCAACATAAAAAGCCCTGATCGTTGATCAGGGTTTTTTTTTGATTCCTTGAATGCCATTCTTGAGCAATGCCACTAAACAACAGAATCATTTAGGAACGAATCAAATGAACCGCCGTAAAAAAATCAAAGACATATACGACAAACGAATGAAACAAGCTAACTTAAAAGTTAACCCTAAAAAGGCGAAACCTAAGTACATTTCTAAAGCCGAACGCGAAAGAATAGCAGCGGAAGCCGCAACACAAACAACAGACATTGAGACGATTGAAGCAACCACGACTACCGAAGAACAAGTAAAAAAAGACGCTTAATATAGCTGACCCGCTAATTAGAATGACTTAATTAGCTCAGCTCGCCCCACACTGCCCACTCATTGCCACATGGGTCTAAAAAGTGGAACCTGCGGCCACCAGGGAACTCAAAGATTTCTTGCTCTATCGTGCCACCTGCTAACAACACCCTATTGAGGGCGCCTTCTAAATCATTACTAAACAATATCACCAACGCAGCACCACTTTGTGGTCGCGAACAAAAGTCAGCTTGAAAAAAACCACCATCTAATCCTGCATTTTCAAATGCAGCGTACTCAGAACCATAATCTTTAAAACCCCAGCCGAATACTTGACTGAAAAATGCTTTATTTAATGCCAAATCACGCGCAGGCAATTCTACATAATTGATTTTATTCGACTCCATATTTCCCTCACTTTATTGTCGATGTCACCACAAGAACCACACTAATAACAATCATAGCGCCACCAATCCATTGTTGCTTAGTCATTTTTTCAGCGAAACGTACTTTTGAATAATACAATGTCCCTACAATTTCAATCTGCCCAAGCGTCTTTACCAAGGCCGGGTTCACCAACGCAAAACCCGTAAACCAGCCGATGGAGCCCAAAGCGCTCAACACACCAACTTTACAGCTCAACATCAATTCATATCGAAAAGGCGCTAAAACGTCTTTGCTTTTAACCATCTGAATACTACACAAAATAATGGATTGCAAAGCCAAAACATACCAAAGCGTGACGCCAGCACTTGTAATAAGAGAGCCAGATAGTGCATGGCTTGCAATGGAAGCTGTGACCGACGAGATAGCAAAGCACAAGCCACTACCAAGTCCAAATAGCAAAGAAGCGTCTTTATGAACTTGCCTAATATTTTTCCATTTCACGCTCATGACAACCGCACCCAACACCCCAAATGCAATTCCCAACCAAGCCCCAAACGTCAACGTATAGTGAAGCAGAGGCAAACCAATTAAAGCCGCTAACACCGCTTCAGTTTTAGATAGCAAAGTCCCCAAAGCAAAACTACTGGACTGAAAAGCTCGCAACATGAAGTAAGTCGCCATGACTTGCGCGATGGCACAAATAGTGGCGGCTACCCAAAAAGCAAGATTTTTTTCGACAGACACCCAACCGAATAACTGCCAACAAAACACAAGATACACACTCACCAAGGGCAAACCGAACAAAGAGCGAGATAGGGTCGCATGTAAAAAGCCGGTTTCACGAGCGAGCGTGTTTTGATAAGCCGTTCGCATAGACTGGCATCCAGCAGCAAACAACGTAATAAAGATCCACATACCAAAACACCTTCAATGGAGATAAGAAAGCGTTAGCATGCGACGACAAGCAGTATTTGTAAAAGGAATAAAACTTATGTTTCGAATTCTTATTTGGAATACTAGAAGATCCGTTAAGAGATTTATTCTACATATTTTTAACCAGCTGTTGCGTCAACTCAAAAGCCGAAATTTCCTGACAAGTAGACGCATTTTGACCACTCCACAATGAAGAGAAGTCACCCGAACCTTGCTTTTCTGCAAGACTTTTCAGTTGTGCCATTTCTATCGAAGCATGAGGAAATGCAGGCACAACATCGCTCATATAACCAAGCTCCTCCATAATGCGATTAGATATACCTCGCGCCGGCTTTCCCGTAAACACATTGGTCAGTGCTGTGTGGTTGGCTTTTTTACTTTTTAACGCTGCACGATGAAACTGCGAAGTATTCACTTCATGACACAATAAATAAGCCGTTCCTACTTGCACCGCTGACGCACCCAATGCCAAGGCAGCATCAATACTACGGGTATCACAAATGCCACCCGCAGCAATCACGGGAATTCGGACTCTATCGACGATTTGAGGCAACAACGAAGACAAGCCCATTTGCGTAGAAATATCGTTGGAAAGAAACATACCACGATGTCCACCAGCCTCAAGTCCTTGTGCAATAATGCCATCAACACCCATTTCTTCTAGCCAAATCGCTTCTTCTATCGTTGTTGCAGACGAAAGAATTTTACAACCCCAGCGCTTAATTCGTTTTAATAGCGTTTTTTCAGGCAATCCAAAATGAAAGCTGATAACAGGCGGTGCAAAACCTTCAATAACATCAGCAATATCATGATTAAAAGGCACACGGGAGGCGCTTTTTACACTAGCGTCATAGGCTCCAGAGAATTCATCAAAATAAGGCTTCAACCGCTCTCGCCATTGCTGATGTTTACTTTCGCTATACTCCACAGCGTCATGACAGAAAAAATTAAGATTAAAAGGGCCTGCTGTCCCTTTTTTAATCAAAGAAACCTGATGAGCAATCTCATCCACACCTAACATGGCACAAGGCAAGGACCCCAAGCCGCCAGCCTTAGACACAGCAATGGCCAAAGCGCTATCTTGAACACCAGCCATTGGCGCTTGAATTATGGGAAATGTCGTCCCCAACCAGTCATACGAATAAGATTGCTTCATCACGATATCCTTTCTTGATTAAAACTTAGCAACGATGTCCAACAAAGCCTGTTTAATAGAAGCGTCGGCAATCTCGCCATCAATCATTACGTCATAGAAACTAGGCACACTCAAGCTGCCAATAATATTTCCCTTAAAAAACGGCATGCTGTTAACGGCTTGAGCCAATACACTGCTCGCACCGCCAGGGCCAGGTGACGTCGAAAGAACGGCTATGGGCTTATTTTGATAAACCGCTTTTTCAATACGTGACGCCCAATCAAAAATATTTTTATACGCCGCAGAATAAGACCCATTGTGCTCAGCGAATGAAACAACAATCACATCTGTTTGCGCAATAGCATCGACAAAGGCTTGCGCCTGAACGGGAACACCCATGCTCTTTTCTATGTCTTCACTAAAAATAGGCATATCAAAATCATTAAGATCAAGTACCGTAATCTCTGCACCTGCCACTAAATTCGCCGTATAACTTGCCAAAGCTTTGTTGATGGACTGTCGGCTTGAGCTGGCTCCGAATGCGAGTATTTTCATATTATATTCTCTCTATTTTATGAACGATCAAATTGACAATTCAACATGAAATCCAATGCGTGTTTCACTTTTTTTTGATGCGCTAGCTCATAGAATGACATTATGAACTTACTTTTGAAACATACTTTTATACGCTTTGCTATTGTGGGTGGGGTTGGCTTTTTAGTCGACCTTACTAGCATGCTGCTACTTTCAATTTGGCTACCTCACCTATTTGCGCGAGGCATTGCTTTTTGGATTGCTGGCACTTCTAACTGGTGGTGGAATCGTCACATCACCTTTATTGATGCACAAAACATCAAACATAAAAAAGCCGCCGCACTACAATGGATGCAATTTCTCGGCAGCTCTATGGTGGCCTTTATTCCTAATTGGGGTTGCTATCTTTTCTTGTTAGCGCACCCACCCGCTATACCCAATCCTACATTCATATTGCTATGGCCTTATCTTGCCATGGCGCCCGGTGTATTGGCGGGGATGATGTTGAACTATATTTTTTCTCGCTTTTGGATTTTCTCATCTAAAAGCCGACCCAAAGAAAGATCTATCTAGTGGAGCAAATGCGCCTGCTTATTTCGCTTGCTCATCCGCGTATTTAGCAAAGCGTCCTTTCGATTTATCATGCACTTGGTCATGACGAGGCCAAGGCCAGCCACCAAATTGAGTCCGCTGATAATCATTAAACGCCTGCTGTAGCTCTGCTTTCGTATTCATAACAAACGGCCCATGTTTTTCAACATGTTCAGCGATGGGGCGACCTTGTAACATCAAAAAACGCGCTACTTTGCCAATATTTTTTATGACAACAGCCGCATCACTTTTCAGAACAAAGGCTTCGTTGACCGATCCCTCTACGCCATCCAGCTCAACACTGTCGCCTTCAAAAAAATACAAGGTGCGACTCAAATTTGACACCGCAGCCGGCAATGTCCATTCTGCATTTTCTGGTAAATCGATTAACCAAATGGCAACATGATTTTTGTCATCTGCTGCCCATGAATTTGGTGGACAAGGCGCAGGCGCAATATCATTCAACGACCCAGCAACGACTTTAATCGCAACCTCGTTCCCATTACTGTCTAACGCTTTGACCACTGGCGTATCTTCATTCCACAACATCGTAAAATGTGGCGGTACCATTTTGTTTTTACTTGGCAGGTTTAACCAAATTTGAAAAAGCTCTAGCGGGTTAGCGTCATTTTCATTCAACAAAGGGAACATCTCTGAATGCTGAACACCTTCTCCCGCCGTCATCCATTGAGTATCACCTTCACCATAACGACCCGATGCCCCCATAGAATCAGCGTGGTCAACCAAACCTTCATTGACAATAGTGATTGTTTCAAAACCACGATGCGGGTGCGCTGGAAAACCCGGAACTTTCTTACCGTGGTACATACGCCAACCATCCATACCGGCGAAGTCCTGACCCAACGCACGACCGACTAAAGACTCGGCAGGCCCCATGTCAGCATTGGCTTTAGGGTATTTATCATTATGAAATGCACAGAATAAAAATGGATCGAACGTCGGCCAGAACATGTCTAGTGGCAAACGTTTTAAAATAGAAGCGCTCATTTGTATCTCCAACATAAAGTGGCAGTAGCAATGCAAACATCATAGCACCATCAAGCCAATTTAATTGATGCGGATTTTGAATCTAACTCATCTACTTTTCTAATGATTTTTTAATAAAGAAAGTGGTGGAAAAAGCAATTAAAAAGGCCAATACAATACTGGCCTTCACATAACCTTTTAGATCGCATTGCGCTTTATTTAGACAGAAAACACCATTTCATTTAGACAGGAAACACCACTTTGGAAGTGCACCCTGCGCCATCATTGTCTGACAAAATAAATTCACAGCGGTATTTTTCACAAATATCACGAACGATCATTAACCCCAGCCCATAACTTTCACCACCAGGCTTCCCACTTAAACCACAACCGGTATCCACCACACTGATAGTGTTATCAGACACTACGATATTGACGCTACCCTCATCTGTACAAGACAGTGCATTTTTTAATAAATTGCCAACCAAAATATGCAACGTAGGAATAGGCAACTTGGTTATCATATGCCCATCATAAACAACATTCACCGACACTGACTTACCAGCAAGGTAACCTGAATGCGCTTGACAAATACTCTCCAACTCACTCACTTCAACAGTACGGTTCGGCGTTAACGATAAGTCTTCATCGCGCGTTAACGACAATAAGGTGGTGATGTAATCTTCCATTTCCTGACACGCCTGATTCATCCTTAAACGCTGGCGCTCTAAAAACACTTTCGAGTCTGATTTACCAAGCAGCGTCACCGCCCCCTTCATCACCATAAGCGGTGTACGCAGTTCATGACTTGCGTAACGATTAAATGCCCGTTCTCGCTCTATCAAAGCGCTGATTTGATCTTGATAACTATTAAGACGCTCGACCAATTGATGAATTTCTCTTGTCGCAGCGCCTTCCGGCAGTTCAATCGCCGATATGTTGGTTGGGCTCCTTTCTCCAAGGCTGGCTGATAACCGAGCAAGCGGTTTCGTCAGTCGATCAGATATCCGCATCACCACCCATAAACTCACTGCCAATAACAACAGGGACAATAAAAGTTGGGTACTTTGCGTTTCGAACATTTGCTCTTCACTGATTTCGTAAATTTCATCATAGTGAATCAGGTACAGGTCTTTTTGTTCGCCATTCAGTATGAACTTTGAACGCATAGCAAACATTTCAAAGTACGTATCGGAGCCTTCATCTAACTCAAAAGGCTTATTGTCTGTCATGCTGGAATCTAAAATAATGCCAGAAGGCAGGTTTTCTTTACCTACATACGCCTCGGAAAAAGGTGGCACTGATACATGGGTCAGATCAGAGCCTTCCAATAAACGAATGGCCGTATCTTTGTCTTTTAACATGCGATTTTCAGCGTAGATCATTTCAATGTCTTCAATCAGAGATTCAAACATAGAAAAATGAAAAGCAATAATGGCAAACGCCACAATCGAAAAATAGGTAAACGTCAGTTGTTTTGCAGTTTTAGTCCGTTTCATTCTTCACCTTCAGCAATGAGGCGATAGCCGACCTTGGATACCGTCTTCAAGTACGCGTGCTCAAAAGGTCGATCAATTAAGCTTCGCAATTGATAAATATGACTTCTTAATACTTTACCGTCTGGCTCTTCATCCCCCCACAAGGCATCACAAATTTCATCTTTTGAGACCACATCAGGCGCTTTCTGCATCAAACATCTTAGAATCGTATATTGCGATGGGTTCAGCGAGTATCGGCCACCTTCACGCTGTAAGACGCGCGTATTCATATCCAACACAAGACTTCCAAATGTCATGGTGCGATTCGCCACACCCCCTTTTCGCCGCCTGACCAAAGCCTGCAGGCGCGAATCTAGAATTTCCAAATCAAAAGGTTTAACTAAATAATCGTCAGCCAAATGAGCAAAACCCGACAAAATATCGTCTTTGGTGTCCCTTGCTGTCAGCATTAAAATCGGCGTATCAATACCGTCATCACGCAACGACTTACATACCGTCAAACCGTCCATCTTAGGCAGCATCACGTCTAAAATAATGGCGTCATAATGCTCCGACCTCGCCAATTCATAGCCTTGTAAACCATTGCTTGCGTAATCCAAGACATACCCTTTGATTTCAAAATAATCAAAGATCACCCCGGCGATGTCTTTATGGTCTTCTACCAAGAGTAATTTCATAGTCGTTTCTACCGTGTAAAAAAACAGAAAGTTAAAGTGGCTCTAATGGGACACATTGTCACATAAATACATGAAAAAAAAGTGAATCACCTTTTTGCGACGCCTCTCTCTTTATTATGCATTCATCAACTTTATCCTTGTTAGGAGAGACCAATGAGCGCCATTTCATACAGACACTATGCGCAACCAAAAATTGAAGTGAAAAAGCAAGCTTTGGTGACTGTCATTATCCCTTTTCTAAATGAAGCGGATGTCCTTGCAGTGTGCCACCAAAGAGTGTGCGAAGCGCTAAATACACTTCATCAACACTGCGAAATTCTCTATATCGATGATGGCAGTCAAGACGACAGTTGGACATTGGTCAGTCAGTTCCAACACCCATTGCATCAAGTCCGTTGTTTACGCCTAAGCCGTAATTTCGGCAAAGAAGCCGCCATGAGCGCGGGCATGAAAGCCGCATCAGGACGCTGTGTTATTTTGCTCGATGCGGACTTACAAGATCCACCGGAATACATTCCTGAGATGGTAAAAGCATGGCAAAACGGCGCCCAAGTCGTTGAAATGCAACGCCGCGAGCGTCACGGAGAGAGCTGGTTAAAACGCACCACAGCACATTGCTTTTATCGCTTTATGTCACAAATGAGCGACTACCCGATTACCGAGAATGTCGGGGACTTTCGTTTAATGGATCAAAAAGTGGTTAACGTGATCAATACACTGCCAGAACGAACTCGTTTTATGAAAGGCTTGTTAGCGTGGCCGGGGTTTACTCGAACCATTCTTTCATTTGACCGAGATGCTCGACTGGCAGGCAACACCAAATGGAATTACCCAAAACTCATACACTTGGCATTAGAAGGCATTACGTCATTCAGTACCAAGCCTTTGCGCTGGGCAACAACAGCAGGCGCAATAACGTCCTTCATTGCCTTCACCATGGCCATCGTCATTTTCACCAAAACCCTTGTTTGGGGTGACCCAGTCGCCGGCTACCCTTCCACGATTTTAATCGTCTTATTTTTAGGCGGAATACAGCTTTTATCCATTGGCGTACTTGGCGAATACGTTGGTCGTTTGTTCATTGAATCAAAGCAAAGGCCTTTATACGTATTAATGGAAGACGCCATGACAAAACCCACTTTTCAATACTCGGGCCCTGAATAATGAATAAAACATCCCTTATGCTGCCTTCCGTTAAGACATTACTGACCTTACTCGTCAGCTGCTTAGCATTACGCTTTATTTCTTTGTCACTGTACCCATTGATGGACACCACCGAAGCGAGATACGGCGAAATGGCTCGAATCATGTTTGAGACAGGTAACTGGATCACGCCTATGTTCGACTATAACGTGCCGTTTTGGGGAAAGCCGCCTATTTTCACCTGGCTAAGCAGTTTAGGATTCAGCCTCTTTGGCGTGAATGAATTTGCCGCACGCGTACCGCACCTCATCATTGGTGCAGGTGTGGTTTGGTTGGTTTACACACTGGCAAAGGATCATTTCCAATCCTCCGCAATGGGATTATTTTCAGCCAGCATTTTAGCGTCCACCGTCTCTTTCATTATATTGAGCGGCGCCGTCATGACAGACACCGCTTTGACCTTTTCCATCGCGTTAAGCATGATCAGTTTTTGGCAAGCATGGAACAACAAAGGCAAGCTGTGGGGTTATTTGTTTTTCGTCGGATTAGCATTAGGAATGATGTCAAAAGGGCCACTGGCGATCGTTTTGATTGGTATTAGCTTAACCGTTTGGATACTTCCAAATGGACGTTGGAAAAAACTATGGCACACGCTCCCTTGGGCTTATGGCACATTGATTTTTCTCGCGATTGCCATGCCTTGGTATGCCATTGCAGAATACAAAACACCTGGATTTCTAGATTACTTTATCATCGGTGAGCACATCAAACGCTTCATCGTTAGCGGTTGGCAAGGTGACTTATATGGCAGCGCTCATGAAAGAGCGCGCGGAACCATTTGGGTGTACGCGTTTATTTCCATGCTTCCTTGGAGCCCTCTGCTGATATGGCAATGGTTTCGCTCTATAAAAGAAGACAAAGACACAGAAGAAAGCGCCGATGGTTTTGGTAGTTTCCTCCTATTATGGATGCTGGCGCCTATGTTGCTGTTCAGTTTCTCTGGTAACATTTTAGCAAGCTACGTTATGCCAGCACTGCCTGCAACAGCACTATTGTTGGCTCACCTGCACAACCAAAGACCATTACCAACGTGGTTATACAAAATCGGTTTCATTACACCTCTTTTGCTCATTATTATGGTGAGTGTGTTGCACTTTGATTTAGTTCCAAAGCGCTCAGAAGACAAAATACTGGCCATTTGGAAACAACAGCCGGAAGCCACAGAAAGTGATTTGTTTTACCTGCATAAACGCCCCTTTTCTGGCCAATATTATTCATCAGGAAAAGCAAAACAACGCTCGACAAAATTGGATGCGTGGTTACCATCACAAACCAAGGCCTTCTTTATTGTTCAGTCTACAAATGACCATACGGCCTACTCCGGTTGGTCATGCGACGTAAGAGAAGAAGCGAAAAAAGAAACATTGTTGTTTTGCCAACATAACTAAGTGTTTTTTAAAATGCCAAAGATTGTAGATAAAAAAAAGGGCCTTAAAAAAGCCCTTCTTTTACTGTCTAAGCATTACTGATAGACAATCAATTTTTATAACACAACAACAGAACCATAACTCGGTTCAGTGTGGGAATGGCTCAATGCGTCTTGGGAGTGCGGCATATACACAATCGGAGGAGTTTCACCCACCATTACGACAGCAACCATCTCTTCCGCTTTCCAAGCGGTTTTTCGTTCGTCACGAGGCGACACACCAATATGCTTGCGATAACAGCGACTAAAGTGCGGCGTAGAAATAAACCCACACGCCATCGAGATTTCGACAATAGACATATTGGACTGCTTAAGTAACTTACGCGCTCTTTCCAGTCTCAAACGTAAATAATATCGTGAAGGTGAACAATCCAAATGACGATGAAACATACGCTCAATTTGACGACGAGAAACATCAACAAAAGTAGCTAATTCATCCAGCTCAATAGGTTCTTCTAGGTTATTTTCCATCAATTCGATCACATCGACCAGTTTTGGCGTGCACATACCAATACTATTGAATTGACGCATCGGCATACGCTGCTGATCCGATTCATTACGGATGCGATCACAAATAAACATATCGGAAATAGCGTTGGATAATTTAGGACCGTGCTGCTTGGTCATCATGTTTAAAAACATGTCCATCGGCGCACTGCCGCCGGATGAGGTAAGGCGGTCTTTATCAATAGAAAACAGCTTATTATTACAGTTCACTTTAGGAAAGGTTTCTTGCAAGGCGGTTAGGCATTCCCAATGCACACTGCATTGATAACCATTTAACAAGCCTGCGTAGGCCAGTACGTAAGCACCGGTACAAATCCCTCCAAGTCGCACGCCTTTACGGGATTGCCTCATCAACCAAGAGACCTGTTTCGCATTAAACGTACGAGTTATGTCGACACCACCCGCCACAATAATCAGGTCAAAGCCTGTACTGTCTTCCATAGAGAAGTCGGGTGTTAAACTCAAACCATCGCTGGCCATTACAGGTTGGCCATTTTCAGAAATCAAACTCCAACTATAGAGTTCTTCTGCAGACAGCTGGTTGGCCATACGCAGTGGTTCAATCGAAGAGGCTAATGAGATCATCGTAAAATGATCAAGCAACAAAAAACCTACTTTTGTGGTGCTTTTAGCATCAAAAGCCAGGGTAGAACCACTTGCAGTTACCATATTAATGCCCTCATATGTGTGCTTTCATTATCACAGGCAAAATTTAGACCATGTTTAAACGAACACTTTTTTATTTTTAAGGAAACTCAAAACTATAGGTATTACATTCTTCATCCAAGCGCTACAACTGAAGTGTTATGTTTCACAATAAATATAACCTCATAACACTTGGTGGAACTAGCACATAAAAACACAATACCATGCACTAATATAGACCAAGATTGCGCTTTTATTGAACGCTTATTTAATAAAAAACCAATAAGTCCTTTCACACCACATTACGAACGAAGTAAAAACAGACAAGAATTCGGCACTTACAAGCTATAAATAAGCAATTCGAGTCTATTTTCCATATTAGTCTGGCAAATTTCGTCGCCGTCTAAAAGTCTTAATATTCCAACACAACGTCAGACTTAGGCACGGTACAACACGATAAAACATAACCAGCTTCAATGTCTTCCTCAGTAATCCCACCGTTATGATCCATCTGTGTTTGACCTTCTTTTACTAGCACTTTACACGTGCCGCAAATCCCCATACCACAAGCTTTTGGAATCATTAAATCCAACTTCGCAGCGGCATTATGCAAGGTCTCTCCTGCCATCACTTGAATACTTTTACCACTGTTCAAAAAATCAATTCTAAGCAAGTCTTCTTGATTAACCGCGTCAGCTTCCGCTTGCGCAACTTCCGCTTGTTCCTTCGCATCTTCTACCGCAGCCGCTGGCGTCTCACCAAAGGACTCTTCATGATAATGCGACATATCAAACCCTCTCGCCATGAGAAGGTTTTTAACTGCTTTCATGTAAGGCGCGGGACCACAACAAAAAATCTCTCTTTCCATAAAGTCTGGTGAAATCATTTCCAACTTAGATTCATCCAGATAGCCTCGATACCCCTGCCAAGGCAAACCGTTTTCCATTCGCTCAACAATTAAATACAGCCCGAAGTTATCCAAACGTGCCGCCATGTGATCCAACTCACGCGGATAAATCACATCACGAGGCGAACGAGCACTGTGTATGAACGTAATATCCACTTCAGCATTCGTATCAAATAACCAACGAGACATCGACATCAAGGGGGTAATACCCACACCACCAGACAGAAACAGTACCTTCTCGGCAGGAAAGTCGATGCAATTAAATTGTCCTACTGGCCCATACACAGCAAGCTCAGCGCCTATTGCCATGTTGTCATGCAGCCAATTCGACACTTCCCCACCCGGTACACGCTTAACGGTAATAGAAAAACTGTAAGGCACAGAGGGCGAGCTAGATATGGTATAAGACCGCATCACCTGCTGGCCTTCAATCTCCAACTCCAAAGTGACAAACTGACCCGGTTTAAAGAAGAACATCACGGGTTGCTGTGCCATAAAACAAAAAGTTTTCACGTCCCACGTTTCATGAATCACTTTCACACAACGTACGTTATGACGACCGTTTACCCAAGTCTGTGTATTAACGGGGGCAAAGTAGTCGGAGTTAGCACCGGTTGAAGTTGAATCAGTCATATTGAAGTCTCTCAATTAAAGTAGTTATTGCACCGTATTTGCGCCATTTTGGATCCAGTTGATCAATGCAAGTTAACTCTGAGCGACAATTTATTGCTCATGGCAGTCAAGCCTAGAGAATTCAAGCGATTACGAGTCGATTTATGTATCACCGCGTGTCGTGAATGGTCATTATCGGCCTATCTTTTTAAGCGACTATAAGCTCGTACTACTAAGGTTCAAATAACCAAAGCCAGTACGATGAAAACGCGGCAAGACCAGTCCATCAATCTTTTTGTCAGTAAGGCCCAGAAAGATGAATCAACACGATCTACTCAATGCACGCCACACCTCAATAGGTGAAGCGAAAACCGCCATGGCTGACTTGCTAGAAAAACGTTCTAGCAACTATTCACTTGATGCGGCACTTTATAACGACCCACACATGTTCAGAGTCGACATGGAAGAAGTCTTTCAAAAAGAATGGCTTTTTGTTGGCATGACCAGTGAAATCCCAAAAAAAGGCGATTACCTCACGGTAGAAATTGGGCAAAACCCCGTTTTAGTGGTGCGTGATGCAGAAGGCAACATCAACGCCTTTCATAACACCTGCTCTCATCGTGGATCGGTTATTTGTACCGAACACAGAGGCAAAGTCGCTAATCTAGTTTGCCCTTATCACCAGTGGACATATGACTTAAAAGGTAATCTGCTGTTCGCTGGCACAGAAATGAACAAAGATTTCAACTTGAAAGAACATGGCTTGAGATCCGCTTTTTGCAAATCGGCTGGTGGGTTTATTTTTGTTTGTTTAGGCAAAACGGCACCAGAAGATGAGTTCGATGAGTTTCTAGAAACATTAGAAGCCTATATGGAACCTTATGATGTTGAAAATACCAAATTAGCCATTGAATCTACCATGTACGAACGTGCTAACTGGAAATTGGTGCTAGAAAACAATCGTGAATGTTACCACTGTTCGGCCAGCCACCCAGAGCTACTCAATACATTATTGGAATGGGACGACACGGACGACCCGCGCGCACCACAAGACTTCCACGATCATTACGCAGCGCAATCAGCTCAATGGGATGCAGAAGGCATTCCACACAAACTTCGCAGCTTCGGTTCAGTACAGCGCAATCGCATCGTGCGCATGCCCTTGAAAAAAGGCACCAAGGTCATGACCATTGATGGCGCAGAAGCCAGCAAGAAAATGCTTGGGCGTATCAAAAATCATGAACTGGGCTCAATGCGAATTTTGCATCTACCGAACTCTTGGAACCACATGCAATCGGACCACTTTATTGTCTTTCGAGTGTTGCCTGTTTCCGCTCAAGAAAGCATTGTCACCACTAAATGGTTCGTGCATAAAGACGCGGTAGAAGGTGTCGACTATGATCCGGAGAACCTACGTAAAGTATGGGATGCCACCAACGAGCAAGACAAGGTACTCGGTGAACGCAACCAGCTTGGTATCAACTCAATCGGCTACCGTCCAGGACCGTACTCAGAAACCTTTGAATTTGGTGTGATCAACTTTTTAAATTGGTATTCGAATACCGTGCAAAAAAACATAAAAGCCAAATAGCTCAACTCCGATTGGGTATAAAAAAAGCGAACTCTATATTAGAGTTCGCTTTTTTGTTAGATTCCCTTCAATAATACAGATAGTATCAAAAATCGAACAATAAAATTCATTATTGATACCAACTGTCAAGATACACTATTGCCTCGTCATTACTATAGAACGTGATTACTTAAATCATTTTTATAGTTACCAATGAGGACTTTGATATGAAAGCAATACAAATACTGGCCCTAACAGCAAGTACGATTGTCTCCGCAAACAGCGTTGGTTTTGAACTAACCAGTACAGATATACAAGAAGGCCAAAAGATGGCAAAAACATTTGAATTTTCAGGTTTTGGCTGTGATGGTGAAAACGTATCACCGCAACTAACTTGGTCCAATATTCCAGCGGGCACAAAAAGTTTTGCAATCACGGCATACGATCCTGATGCACCGACAGGCAGTGGTTGGTGGCACTGGGTAAGTTTTAATATTCCCGCTAACATTGCGTCATTTGAGCGTGGTGCAGATCTTCAATCAATGGGCGCTACAGAATTAGCCTCTGATTATGGCAGCATTGGTTTTGGTGGCGCCTGTCCGCCTGTAGGACATGGTATGCATCGCTATCAGTTTACTGTTTGGGCATTACCTGTAGAGAAGCTAGACTTAAACGATAAAGTTTCAGCGGCAATAGCAGGTTACACTTTAAATAGTATGGCCATTGATACGGCCAAACTGACAGCCACCTACAACCGCTAATACTGGCCAACCGATACAATCTAAGGGAAAGAATGGCAAACGCAATTCAGATTAACCGCATGTATAATCGGCACACTCAACGATTACGTAACGTTGCCATTCATTCCCCTAGTATTTTTTGGATTCAATCTGGACATAAACAATTGTTTTGGCAAGACAGTGAATTGACACTGAATTCATCAAATTTATTACTGACTCGCGCACATCAAACACTTACATTTGAAAATAAACCGGAGCGATCACGATTTGCAACCATACAGTTTAGCTTCAACTTAGTGCCCCCTGAAACAATGCTAACGTTAAGTGTCACCATTGAAAACAGCACTTACTTTCCGCTTTATAACCCATCAAAAAGTCTCTTTAAAACCCTAGACGTTTTTTCAAAGCTCCATTGGGACGAACTAAGCGACAACACTCAAGAACTTTGGCTTTATGGGTTCTATCAACAGCTGGCTGAAGAAGGAAGGCTACACCACCTCTTCTCAAGCCACACAACATCTTTTAGTCAAAAGCTCAGTGAATACTTAACCCAAGAGCCGGGACAGGATTATCAATTAAATGAGGTAGCAGACTACTTCTCCATCAGTAGGGCAACGCTCATTCGCCGTTTGAAAAAAGAAAACACACAATTCAGAGAAATTTTGACTCAGGTAAGAATGAATCATGCGCTCAACCTGATGCAACAAGGAAATAGCCAGCAAGTAGACATAGCGCTACGGTGCGGCTATCAATCGCAAGAGCGATTTAGCCAACGCTTTAACCAACGATTTGGCATTAGCCCAAAACAATATTTCAAAACATTAGTGAAATAGAATCACAGAGTATCAGTTCACTTGCCTAACTCACGAGTCAGTCGATGTTTATAAAATCCGTTTTAGTAATCGATCCGCTCTAATTCGTATCACTCTTTTTAATAATTTCTGAACCTTTAAAGGATAATCTTGCAATACGTCAAGCTCGCTAGAAGAAGCAATACGTTGTGTATGCTCAAAAATGTTATCAAACTCGGCTGTAAATTTGGCGTCTAAGTGTTTATTTGGATCATCAATCAACAAGCCATTTTCTAAATCCAGTGCCCATGCTCTTGGATTCACATTATTTCCGGTTAACAGCATCCTACGATGGTCTACCCACAGCCCTTTCAAGTGATAACTGTTGCTATCGTGTTTCCATAAGTGCACCGATAATCGACCTAAAGCGGCGTAACCTTCATTAAACACAAAAAACTTACGTAGGTTCATTTCATACAAATAAGGCAAACCACCAATCGCCTTTACCGGCTTATCAGGTGGAAGGTAAAAATCATTCGCCGTTTTGTCACCCACAATAATTTTGACGTTAACGCCGCGCTTCATCGCTCGCTTCACTTCTCTTAACACCACTTTAGGAAAATTGAAGTAAGGCGTACACAATATGATGTCTTCTTTTGCCGATGCCAACATGGCCGTAATTTGTTGGTTAAGAAGATTTTGTCGTTTACCAATGCCAACCAAAGGCGTCACCGCCACATGCTGGTGATCAACAAACTGATGTTCAACATGATAAGACGCTTTGGCCAATGACGCTCGAAACTGTCGAATGGCGGGTTTTAATTCTTTTGTCGTAGGGAGATTCGTCTGAGACAAATTCTGTACGGCAGAATGGTGGATCATACTGTCGCATATAAATTCAGTCATGCTGTTAGCCAGTTCGGTATGCCTAATAACATGGTAACGATCGAACCGATAGCGATCCTGATAATGAAGATAAATATTGTTTAAACTGGCGCCGCTGTAAATCACTGTATCGTCGATGATAAATCCCTTCAAATGCAGCACACCAAAGACTTCACGGTTACGGACAGGAACCCCATAAACAGGAATCGAATGAGTGTATTTTTGGGCAAAATCTTGATACATAGCGGCATTGCCTGCGCTTTTTTCCGCGCCAATCAAGCCACGCTGAGCTCGATGCCAGTCCACACAAATGGCAATATCTAAATGAGGGTTACGCTGCTTAGCTTCATAGGCTGCCGTAAGCACTTCTCTTCCAGCCTCATCATCTTCAAGATAAAGTGAGACTAAATAGATTCTTACTGTCGCATTGTTAATCGCTTTTAGGAGAGATTCACGAAAATTAAGAGCGGATTGAAGAACATGAAATTGGTCTGGGTCAATCGCAAAAGTAGGCAATGAACCGAATGATTGTTTGATGGGCATAATACAAAAGTGCACCTTATTTTTAACTAACGACAGACTGTAACAAATTCGCCGTTTTTTATCCTATAAAAGAATCTCCTACCTTTAACTATTTTATAACAAAGAGCAGAACTAACATCATAGCCCCGCTCTTTATATTAAGGTCTCTAGACTAAAAAGACGCTTTTATTGAAACACACGGCACACGGTTAGAGATTGCATTTAGAGCAATCAAATGCAGCATTTCTTCCCGAGTTGTGCAGGCCTCGCCTATCACTTTTACATCGCACTCTTCAGCCGCTTTTGAAATCGCCGTATGCGTGACACAGTTTTGCGTCATCATGCCGCATAAGAGTAATCGCTCTACCTTTAACGATGACAAAACAGCGTTAAGTTCCGTCTGCTCAAAAGCATCGGCAAAGTGCTTCACGACAACGGTCGCATTGGGCGCTAACGCGAGAATTTGCGGATGAATCTCAACGCCCATTGTTCCAGGATTGAAAAATGGTGACATTCCCTGCGAAGTATCGGCAACATGTTGAATGAATATAATCGGCATGTCATTCGCTTGCGCGAGCGTTATCACCTTCAAAATATTGTCCAAAATTTCTTGCGTATTCCACAGAGGAAAAAGCCCATCTTCAAAATAATCGTTTTGTGGGTCAATCACTAATAAGGCCGTGCGTTTCATTATTTTCTCCTTCGGTAAGATGAAAATACATTATGTTCATAAAAACACTTCCAGCTAAGTGGCAAATTTGCCATATTAGAGTCCTATAGTGACAAATTTGAAATCTTCTATGATTACCTATCAATTCGCCATCATTCAATACCCAAATAGCCTACTTTCTGCCGTGCATGGCTTTGACGAAATGTTCTCTCTGACCAATCGATTATGTCTCGAATCTTCGCTACCAATTAGAATCGACACCGACATACTGACTTTAGACGCACTAAATAGCGGCAAGCATTACCACGCCGTTTTGATCCCGCCCAGTATGGAAAAAAGCGTATACGAATCCGACTGCCCTATTCTGATAAATTGGTTAAACGTACAACATAAGAATGGAGCGATCCTGTCTAGCGCCTGCGCTGGCGCATTCTTTCTCGCCGCCACCAACGCTGCACAACATCGGTGTTTAACAACCCATTGGGGATTAGCGGAAACCTTCAAACAGCGCTTCCCTAAGCAAGCACTAGATGCGTCGAAAATTTTAATCGATCAAGGCGATATAATCAGCGCTGGCGGCATGATGTCTTGGATGGACTTGGGGGTGGCGCTCATCCAGCGCTTTACTCAAGCCAGCATTGTGCGGCAACTCGGAAAAACATTAGTTATGGACACTGGAATAAGAGAGCAAAGCTATTACCAACAATTTATGCCACGATTTAACCACGGCGACAAAGCCATATTAGCGGTACAACATTATTTACAACGTCACTTTTCACACACTAATCGCATCAGCGAGCTTGCCAACATTGCGCACCTAACGCCTCGCACCTTCTTGCGTCGGTTCCATAAGTACACTAACTGGAAGCCCTCCGACTACATGCAGAGACTTCGTATACAAGCGGTGTGTAATGACCTAGAAGAAACAACGCTGCCGTTCGAAAGCATCGCCCTAAACGTTGGCTATGACGATGCAGGTAGCTGCCGAAAGACCTTTAGAAAAATAATGGGGCTGACACCCAGCGAATTCCGAAAACGCTTTGCGTCTTCATCAGGAATAGGCAAAGAAACCTAAACGATCACCTCTTCCATCTCAGGATTATTCTTTAAATACGCTTGCCATGAGGAATCGACCTCTTTCACTTCGCGCTCAATCCATTGTTTAAAGGCTTTCACTTTTTGGTATTTGAAATGAGGAGACGGGGCCACAAGATAAAAATCGTATTGTGACTTCATATAAATGGGCAACGGACAAATCAACTGACCCTTTTCTATCAGCTCGTACACCAAGCCATAACGCATCATGGCAAGCCCTTGTTGAGACAACAGTGCTTCAACCAACGACGTCGAATCCGCCACATGCAAATGCGATTTCATCGGCATATCGTAAAGGTCTAAAAACCGCTGTAACACTGGCCACACATGCTGCACATCAGGTCCTGTATCCGTAATGATAGGAATATTCATTAATTGCTCTTTCACTGATTCATTCATATTGATCAAAGATGGATGGCAAACGAGCACCAAATATTCCTTAAACAAAAGCTGCGACTGCAACCCTGTGTACTGCCCTCGTCCCAAGCGAATGCACACATCTAAATCACTGTCGATAAAGGTCGATAACCCAATACTTGGGCTAAGCCGAAGGTTTATGTTTGGCTCTAGTGCCTGAAAACGTCCCAACCTTGAGACCAGCCAGCGACTCGAAAAAGACGGCACAGAACTGATCACCAAGGTATTGGGATTAGGGTCTTCGGTTACACCTTTCACTCCGTCTTCTAATAATGCAAACGCCTTCTCCACGTACTCGAACAAATATTGTCCTTCCGACGTCAACACCACTTGGCGAGTGTGTCGCTCAAACAGTTCTACTCCTAGCGATTGCTCCAAGGTTTTAATTTGCTGACTCACCGCCGCTTGCGTCACAAAAAGATGCTCCGCCGCCTGCTTAAAACTTAAGCTTTGTGCAGCATAACGAAACGCTTGCAGTGATTTCAGTGGCGGCAAAAGACGATTAGAAGACATTAATAGCACCTTTCATAAATAAGATTTTCTTAACCATAAAACACTTTTTCTCGTTTGTCGCACCGCAATTAAAAGCCGATTATTTGTACATAAAGCAAACAAACCAATTAACAGAGAAAAGGATAACACCATGAAAAACTGCACTTCAGAAGAAATAAACAACCTCGAAAACAGCCAAATTGAAATAGCTAACAACTGTAAAAACGCATTAGCTAAACTAAAAACAAACACATGGAAACAACGCCTAGCCAAAATAGCTCATAACTGGCGTACAAGAAGTAGATTGAGCCGCCTAGACGACGCACAACTCAAAGACATCGGCCTAACCGCCGCAGACGTGGATCATGAAGTGAATAAGTCTCTGTGGAAGTGATTATTGGAGAATGTGTGATAAACAAGGGCACTTTGGGGAGTGTCCTTGTTACGCTTAATGTTGTTTGTAAAAAAAACTAATCACTCGATATGACTAGCTTCTAGCAGCGGCTGATTTGATATTCCCACTCTTAGTCATTTATTAGATGTTAGTTCCTGATCTTCTTGAAGGCTCCGCTTGATGCAGATATCGCGTAAATGTGTCTTTTGGGCGCTCTAAACTATTTACAGCCAACGTTCTAGATGCCATACCTCGATGATTACTACCATGAGTTAGTAAATGGATCAGTATTTCTTCGACTGACAACTGACCTGTATCGCCATCGACAAACTTAAATGAAACAATCCTTTTTAGTTCTTGCTCAGATGCTGATTCAGCATAATGAACTAACCAAGAGTCATTTTGGTTCATAGTTTCGCGTAGCTCCAATAACGCTGGAGTCTCCATCGTATTATCGCCACTATAATTTTCAGGCTCTCCTAAAATTCGGCTGATAAAGAGACTATCAACAACCGTTGTATGATTTAAGATTCTGATAAAAAATGTACCGTCACTTTCTGGAAGTTTTGAAAACTGCTGCTCTCCTAGGTCAAGCAACTCATTATTTGCCCACTTTTTGTATTGAAACGCCTTAGCAAACTGCATTTTTTCTCCATTTATATTATTTGAAATCTGCCAAAATTGACCAGCACCTAACTATTAAGGGTTATACGGTGGAGTCGCCTAGGTTGCCTAGAGAATATGCGAATAAGTCCCTGTCATGAGACAATCATGCTTTAAGCCTTCGAGTCTCGAACAATGCCTGATTACGGTCGTGTCTCCCTCATGCAGACCTACGGGTGAGTTGGTACAAAAGGTATTTTGGTGGTTGATGTCGAGCAAAGTGAACGCCAAGAGCGAGACTAATTGTTTTTATACACTGAAGATCTATGTGCGACTTTAATCACATTTATGATCAATACATCGTCCCTTATCTCATAGATGATCCGATATAAACCTTGCCTTACACGATAGTTATCTAAACCCGATAGCTTGATGCAACCTTCTGCTCTTGGATTGTCTGCAAGACTTTCGATCTTTTGAAGTATTTTGGGTACGTCTTTTTTAGGAATATTCTTAAAATCTTTGCCTACTGACTTCTTAAAAGAAATTTTATATTGTGCCATTAGCTTTCAGCTCATTTAGAAAGACTTCATAAGTCACTTCTGGCTCATTTACTCGTTCTGATATGGCAGCAAGGTCTTCTTGATCTTCTCTCATAAGCAAACGGACTGCTTCATCAATTAGCTCAGAAATAGAAACATCGGATGATGCCGCCCGCATTTTTAGCGCTTGATGGATAGCGGGTTCAAAGTAGACAGTTGAACGTTTTGATAAATTACTCATGTTGCACCTCGACGATTATTTTGGAGTTCTAACATTGTAGCGCCATAGCGTTAAAACATCAAAACTCAACAACGTCTGATTACGGTTGTACCCTTTTTAAAACGGTAGGCAAAACACTATTCTGCTGACAAATTCTGATTCAATCCCAATTCCTTTTGTTTTTTCTTCGTCAAACCCAGCGACACAATGCGATAGGATTCTTGAAAATAATACGTTAACTCTTCATCCAAATCCGCCGAGCCATCAAACTGCTGTATCCACTTCATACCGCGTGACGCGAGATAAGGCGCTGGTCGATAACCCTCTTTATTTCTTAAAAAATCGTAGTTCAGCTCCGATGTTTTAAACGTAAACGCAGGCACCTTGTCTTTGCTCCAGCCGCCTACAGCAAACACTTTACCGCCCACCTTCCAGACTTGAGCACCTCCCCACTGAACAACTGACGTCGTCGCAGGCAAAGCGCCACAGAACTGATTAAATTCATCGTAGGTCATTAGCGTATCCACCTAAGTCATTTGAAGTTAGCGCGAAGCTCTAAATTTAACTATCAACATTGTGTGATCTATTTATCACGCGCTTTGTCTAACACGGCTCTCAGTTTACGTAAAAAAGGTAACGCTGCCTGAGCATCCTCATAAGCCAAATTGAGGGATAATACTGGCCATATCTGGGGCGATATCTTGTATCGCTCGATTACGCACAACTTGACCAGAGTCTGTTAAACGCACCAACTTACCTCGCCCATCATCAGGGTTAGATTCCATTCGGATTAAGCCTCGTTTCTCAAGGTCGGCCAAAGTATGCAACATACTGGTTTTCGGAACTTGAAAAGCACGGGCCAAGTCCATTGGTTTTTTTTGCAACAGATGCAGCATATCCCAAACGACCTAGCATTTGAATGGTTTCTCCCTCGTCGTAACGGCAACGGTTTTGCTCATATCATAAGGCTCTTTGGTCGAACGACGCCCAAGGATATAAGCAAATAATGGGGCTGCCATTTTTTGTCTGCGACAAAACGTACTCGCGCAATAGGCAAACTCCCCAACACCTCTGGAGACTCACCTTTAGGAAACAAATCGCCTTGGCTCAGAATATTGATCCACCTGATTCCATGGCATCAAAGCATCATGAGGAGTACGAGTCAGAGAAAATACCGTACCGCCAATACCTGCTGCCGCGACAACAACCCTAGCAATCGGGTATCACAACCCTAACCACACACTTCAGTCTGTTTTACCGTCTCAAACCGTCACAAATATAACCTCGTATTCACTCAACATTCATGGCACTATTTTTATAATCAACACCCATAACGTAAGGATTTATATGGGTAATTACCTATTAAATGGCAAAAAACTGATTTTGGTAGAAGATGACGTTGAACTGGCCTCTCTGGTTCAAGAGTTTTTACATAAAAATGGTTATCTTGTCGAAGTAGTCACAAACGGTATTGAAGCGACTCGTCAGATTATAGAGCAGCAGCCTGATTTGGTTATTTTAGACATCATGCTACCTGGCCTATCAGGCATGGATGTCTGCCGAATAGTAAGACCCGCTTATAGTGGCCTCATTCTAATGCTAACTTCGCTTGATGAAGACATGGATCAAATGCTGGGGTTAGAGCTTGGTGCCGATGACTATGTGATTAAACCAGTGAAACCACGCCTGTTACTTTCTCGCATCAAAGCGCTATTAAGGCGGGGAGAATCTAGCCATGCCTCATTTCCTTCACTGCCGTCTGTTAATAACCAGACAATCAGCACCTTGAGCACCTTGAGCACATTAGAAATTGCCCCTCATAAGAGGAGTGTTTCTATCAATCAACAGGATATTTCACTGACCACTGCAGAGTATGATCTTTTAAATCTATTAATTAATAACGCTGGAAAGATTGTTACGCGAGAAACCATTTTGCAAAGTCTTAGAGGATTTGAATACGACGGAATAGACCGATCAATTGATCGTCGAATATCTCGCCTTAGAAAAAAGCTCAATGACGACCCTATTAATCCAAAAATCATTAAAACCATTCGAAGTAAAGGCTATCTACTCTGCGCTTCCATTGAGAAAACACTAGAAAACGAGTCAGTTAAAACATGATTAAGCTATTTATAAGAATCTGGATCCTTGTCTTCCTGCCATTATTTTATTTAATTTACATCACCGCCTACAACCCTATCCATGCCGTTAACGATGCGGCCCGATTCGAGAGAATTACAGCGAGTTTTAAAGGCACGCTTTTCCTTATTGAGGAGCGTTTAAAAGACATCCCTCAATCCGAATGGCAGCAGGAATTTCCTACCATTGCAGACCAATTTAGCTACGAATTAACCTTAATATCGGCCCAGGACAAGATTGATTATTATGGGGACTTGGATCAACTTCCAGCGAAAGAGTTCGTTGTTTACAGCGACCATAATGGTGCGGATGCCATTATAAAGCGTGTTTTTGACAGCCCTTTTTTTATTCACATGATGCTAGGAGAAACGCAAGAACGAAGAATGAGCAACCTCAGCAAAGGAACCATTCAGTTAATAATACAAAATCTACAACATACACCTCAATCGCAATGGCAGGCTAAGTTAAAGCAACTACAACCCGAATTTGGCTTCGACTTAACCCTTGTCGCACGACAATCATTAGATATTAACGTCATCAAGCTCGCGCAATTCGATCGTACTGGCATGACTTGGCTTATTAATGAAGATAATGAAACAGAAATTTATCAAGCGACTGAAAACAAAAACCTTGTTCTTAAAATTGGTCCAATTCCCGTACCCGGTGCAACACTCATGGTGTTTCTGACGATGATTGTGGTATTTGTCACCGTGGTCTCTTTGGGCATTTTAATCTTTGTTTTTCCACTCTGGCGAGACTTAACCAAATTGTCCAACACAGCGTCGCTATTCGGTTCAGGCTATCTCGACCAACGTGCCGCCATTGGCCGATTTTCGTCTATCTCTAGACTTGCTAAAGCCTTTAATGCAATGGCAGAACGCATAGAAAAAATGGTTAGAAGCCAACGGGAACTTACTAATGCCATAGCCCACGATTTACGCACCCCGCTGTCTAGGCTCAGCTTTGCCTTTGAAATGCTGGACTCTATCGAAGCGTCTGATGACGAAAAAGAACGCTATAAAAAAAGCATCGCATCTGGCATCACAACATTAGATTACTTAATTAATCAGATACTAATGTTGTCCCGCTACAGTCGCGCAACAGACATTACTCACTTTGGACATTGTGTCCTTGCTCAACAAATACGCAATGAAATTAGCCTACTGCAAACCGAACACAGCAAGATTGTATTTGAGTTAGGCATTTCACCCGAGCTACAAGATAAAAGTCTTTTTATTGACCAAAGAGCGATGCTGCGAGCCTTAAACAATTTGGTTTCAAATGCACTAATTTATACTGATCACACTATTCGCATTAATTTTGTCCAATTTAATCATGAATACTGCTTATCAGTTGAAGACGATGGTGAAGGTATCGCAGAAGAAGACAGAGACAAGGTGTTTATTCCTTTTAAACAACTAGATAATGAGCATAGGGAAGCGTCCAAAGGCCATGGATTAGGACTGGCCATTGTCCAGCAAATTGCGGAATGGCACTCTGGCTACGCATTAGTAAATACGTCCAAGCTAGGTGGTGCCCACTTTGAAATACGCTGGCCAGTAAAATAACCCAAGAACACATAAACAGAGAGGGAAGGCACTGACGTTTTCCTCTCGAATCACTCCAGCCTTATGCACTTAGTTTCTTCACACCACCCATTCATAAAAAATAGACTGTCACACTTCGTCCAAAAAGTGCCACATACTTTTTCCATGCGCCTCCTCATAATCACAATGGTTCAACTCATGTAAGCAAACTTTCACTTTCATTCAAGGAAAAGACCATGACAGTAATATCAAAAGAAAACCGCTATTTGAGCTTAAAACTCGCTACATTATTCATTTCTTCTGTGGTGCTCAGCCAGCAAGCCTTTGCGTATGAACCCAGCCATTCCGGCGGAATAAGCATAGGAACCATGGGACTAGGAATAAGTGCGAGTAATACAACCCAACTACACCTTATTCGAGGTGATAGCATTCAGTGGCGAGCGGCTGTCAGTGGTTTTGATGCCGATGACGAATTCAGTGTAAGCATTGCAGGTACTGACTATGATGCTACCGATTACTCAAGGTACTCCATTCAAGGTGGTATTGATTGGTATCCGATACAGTCATCTGGATGGGGGAATGATGTCTTTCTTTCCGGTGGTTTAATCTACCAGAACTATTCAGCGAACTACTCTGCAAACAACAAAAAAGCCTATACCGTTGGCTCGACAACAGTAAACCCTGGGGATTTAGACTCATTTACAGCAGACGTAAAACGCTCCGAAATCGTTCCTTACGTTAGCTTAGGTTGGGGAAACAAAATTGAGAAAACACCAGGCTTCGACTTTAGCGCTGAAGTAGGTGTCATTTTTTCCTCTGATGATCCAAAGGTAAAACTGAAAGCTCAAGGTTCTAATAACAACGTAACGGCATCCGACCTAACAAAAGAAAAACAAAACATCCAAGACGATCTTGGTGGCGCCTCTGCTTTTGCAAACATAACCGTCGCCTATCACTTCTAAATTTGGTCAGTTATTAAGGCAGGCAATACTATATTTTGGCAATGTCTGCCTTATTTTTCTAAATGAGCTGTTCGTCATTTTTCCCATACTCTCTGCTGAATAATCACATTGGATAAAGGCTTAAAAAATGGTTAATGCCCATATTTATCCAACCCCCTGACTATCGATTTCTAAGTAATTCTCGCCATTTCAAAACAATCCCCTACAACAAAATTGATTGAATTCATCATAGGTCATATTTTAGTGCTCTTATCTGCTTTCATGACCTTAGCTCTCGTGGAACTTCTGCAACCACTCTTTTGGTGATAAACCCGTTTTCTTACGAAAGACTCTAGCCAGTACAGAACCGTGTTCATAGCCGACTTTGTTTGCCACTAGGTTGACTGGTTTGTCTTGTATTAACAGTTGCTGCGCCATAGAAATGCGTAAATCGGTTAAAAAATCGTTGGGCGTTTGCCCTACTGTTTCACGAAAAAGTTCCGCAAACTTAGACCGAGACATGGCCGCATTTTCTGCCATTAACTCTAATGTCCACGCGTCTTCTGGTGCTTCTTGCAATTTGACTAATGTCGGCGCTAAAGCAGGATGACTTAAACCCGCCAACATGCCTTGTATCACCAAACCTTCTTCTGACAGTTTGCGTAGCATTTGAATTAATAAGATATCGCACATTTTGCCAACGATGCTTTTTTGTCCAAGCCCCGTCACACCGATTTCACGGAACATCCAAGCAACCGTATTCGCCATCGGCCCGTCTTCTAAATTTAGATAAACCAATTTCGGCAAGCTAGATACCAATTGTTTTTGCTCTAACGCCGTAAAGTTAATCGCGGCACAAATTAATTCTGCGCCATCCGTTTCATCGGCAATGACTTGATGTGTTGTCGCAAACGGCAACAGAATAACTGCAGGTTGGTCAAACAGCATTTTATGACCAGAATCACTCAAGACAGTTAGCTTGCCAGAACGAAGGTAATGTAAATGGCCGCCCTTTTCTACTTCTAATGAGCCCAGTGTTTTTCCACCACAAAAACTCCCACTAAAAATAACCTCAGACTGAATCGAAAAGTTATCAATAATATTTTGTAATTTGTTCACGAACACCTACTTAATTTGCCGATTTGGACGATTGGTTTCATTTTATGGATATTTCGGTGCCTTTCATGATCAAGAAATAAATAGACTAATCCCATTCACTTAAGAGACTTAGTTAGTAAGCACGACAAGCCATAAGTTCAACGGCTTTTCGCTAACGCCTCTTAACGTGTAGGTTTTAACAATTTATTGAAAACAACGAAAGGTAAAATTATGAACACTTCTAACTTGATCAGAAACACAGTTGCAGCAACGGTTTTTTTTGCTAGCGCAGCAAGCTTTGCCGCAGACATCGATGCAAACGCAGACGCAAATGATTTGGCGATTAAAGGCTACGACACCGTTGCTTACTTCACCATGAGCAAACCAGTATTGGGCAGCGCAGAATTCACCTCAAACTATAAAAACTCGACGTACCGTTTTGTTTCAGCAAAGCACCGCGACCTATTCAATTCAGATAAAACAAAATACGCACCTCAGTACGGAGGCTTCTGTGCAATGGGCGTCGCGATGAACTTGAAGTTTGATACGGACCCAACAGCATGGAAAATTGCCGATGGTAAATTGTATTTAAACCTAAACAAAGACGTACAAAAAGCCTGGTTAAGGGACGTACCTGGCAACCTAATCACGTCAGAAAAAAACTGGCCTGAACTAAAAGGTTTAACACCTGAAGAAGCTAAAGCGAAAAACGGCTAATCCGCATTAATGATTGATCATTTTGATGAAATTAGTGTCTCTCCCCCTGAGGCACTGGTTTTTTTGCTTTTTATACTCTGGTGAAAAAGAGAAAACCACCTGAGGTCCAGTGATCTAAAATGCAAACAAAAGAAGCCGTTAGTTGATATGTTGTTCCATTGGATAAAAAATATGTGCAAGGGGAGCATGGTTATTTATTGCTGGTAGTGCTCAACTAATTATTAAACCGTTAATTAAATTAACGAGTTTAATTCATGTGGGTAACGTAGTGTTTACTAATAAAAGCGGGAGTGATTGTCTCGTTAAGAGGTAAAAAACGTTAAATTTAATAGCAACCCACAGTCGTGAAAAACTATTTTTAGTCCTGCTAGACTAACTTATTATATGCATTTTAACGCCATGTGTAACAGCGGGAAAGGGTTACCTTGACCATCTAAAGGTGATCGATCCAGCACTTTAAAACCTAAATGTTTATAAAAGCCAATAGCCTCTGGATTTTGTTCATTCACATCAACTTTATTGGCAGATTGATGCTCAATTGCATTTTTTAACAGAAGAGAACCAACGCCATTATTACGAAAATCGGGTGATATAAACAACATTTCTACATTGCCCTCTGCGACACCAATGAAACCAATAATATTGCCGTTATCACTTTTAGCAACCCTTAGATCAACAGCCTCAAAGTAATGTTCTAATATGAGAGGTTTTAACGTTTTTATATTTTCTTCTGGTAAAAAATCATGCGTAGCTCGAACAGATTTATCCCAAATTTCAATTAAATCTAAATAATCAGATTTTGATGCATTATTGATTTCCATGTCAAACCTCATGAAAAAAAATACCCAATTAAGGGTGAAAATATTGTTAATAATTTAAAAATAAAGAGTTAAAAAAACTATTTATTCATGTTCAAACGACTTTTTATATACTAAGGATTATCGTAATAACCACCAGCTCGGTGTCTAAAAAATACATTACAGTTATCAAGCTAAGTTTTTAATGATTCTTTGCTTAAAGCGTAAATATCAGAAAGCTGGAAAGTCATCAATAAAAACAAGATGATTGATAAATATTTCATGCAATCCTGTAGGCGTAACACCGCATTCAGCGGCTTATCTGCTGTAGTTTTTTGTTAGATTGATCTTCCAAAAAACTATTCACTACTTGAGGATACTCACGCATAAATTTTATAAAGTCTCTTTCCGCATTTTGAGTTACTGGCATTTTTCCTTGAATAGCTTGAATGAAATTCGCTTGCTGGTGATTAATAGGTTTTATTGTCTCATTAACTAACATAACAATGTATTTTCCTGCATAGCGGATCAAATGCTGGCTAAGAGGACTATAATCATCTGTTAGTTTCACATCGAAACCACCATTATTAAGTAATTTCATGTGTAATTCTGGAAAAATATTTTTTACGCCTGCCATATTTTCCAGCAGATGATGAATCATTTCTTTATTTTCTAAGATACCAACATGACTGCTGTTAAAACCGAACTGGTTATAAGATTGTCTTTGTGCTTCTGGATTCAATTGGCTTAAGAGTGGTACAACGCCATCGCTGTTTTCACCCAGTTTTAACACACTGGAATTATTATAGGCATAAAATAGTTGGTGATTGACAAACTCAGGCAATGGTTTTCTATAAAGTTCTTTTATAAATTGACTAGTTGGATTTAAGTCTTTCCATGATGGTAATACGATTAAGCCATGCTTCTCACCTAAAGCCGCAGAAGGGTGACCTCCGAATGGAGTTGCTATACTAACAAATAATTTAACTTTATTTTCTGTCGCCCTTCCTTGGTATTTGTTAAATGCTTCTCGAGCGATAAGCCCGCCCATACTATGAGCGACTACAATCATAGGCATATCCATCATAGGAACGACGGCCCCCGAAAGAAAAATATTGTAAAAAAGATCTGCTAACTGATCTAGATCACCACCAGAGGGGTAATAGAAAAACCAAGCCTTATAACGATCTTTATCCATGCTTTCAAGAATCGTTTTAAATTCTTTCGAACTACCACCAATCCCATGTATAAAAATAACGGGGATTTTATGCGCTACGTCTTCTTTCAGGGCATAAAACATGGTTGGCGCATATTCTAAAAAAGAAGCAGGGTCGTACATACCCATAGTCGAAATATTCACATTAAATATTGGGTCATCTAGGCTACGAATAGTTCCAGTTGGATAATATAGGGACTGCTCTATTTCCATACTGTCAGGTACCAAAATAGTTTCAGCCCAAGTTAACCTTGAGCTTGCTGTTATTTCGATATTCACATCCTTAACAATTTTTTCTGGAAAACGAGTCGTATTTAAAAAAAGCTCCCTCTTGCCTACTATTTCAGATTGTTGAAACTCCCTATCTTTATTTATGTCTGCGTACATCAGTAAAGTATAATTTCCTTCAGGAAGGTTTAAACCATAATGCGTCCCTGTTCCTTTAAAGAACATTGTGTCAACTCGTTCATACTTTTTGAATCGACTGGAATAGGCGGCGATAGCCATAGATACATTTGAGTAGTCATTTGATTGAGAAATTGACTTACCCATAATGAAAAAAGTTTCTTGGTCTAGCATGTGTTTTAAGTTAACTTGGCTGGGGTCAGCATTTTGAAGTTTTTTATATTCCGTCTGGATAGCAGAATATTTCATATAAGAACATGACGTCAGCATAAAAGATAAAAAAACAATTATAATATTAATTCTTTTAATCAAACCATATACTCCGAATCATTCAATGCTTCCCTAAGCAACCACATTACAACACTAAATTTATGAAACCAAGGCGTAAAAGACCAATATCATTAATAATGATATCGGTCTTAAATTTGATTTTTATACAATAACGCTCACTTTCTATTCTAAACGTCTAATAATCCAACGCCATCTGTGCCATCTTCATTGTATTTTCAAACGACGCACAGCCAGCGATAAACAAGCCGTTATGACAGAACATGGCGTCATCTAATCCAGTAACATCTTGTAATTCTTTATCAGACAACCCAGCCCACGGCTGTGGTAGTTTTTTACGGTCTTCAAATGAGCCTAATTCGACTGGCACGGTTTGTATACGCCATTGCCCTGTTTGCGACGGATATACCATAAACAATGCGTCTTGCGATAATTTAAGCACGGTGGTTTTCCATGGCGTGTATTGTTCTAACACAATCACTCTTGGATCAATGGCTTTTTCTATGGCGCTTGCTACGATTGTTTTTGCGCTAACACCACCACTTGCTGACGCAATGAATCGAGTTAATATGCGTGATGCAAATGCAACGGCTTCATCAAAACACGCATCAAAATCGCCTTCTTCTTGCCATGTAGGATTAAACATTGAGATGGTTTGACTAAGGCTAATGCCTGTTGCTACACCTTCTACATGTCCACAATCTATTGCGTCGATGGTCGATACTAAATTTTTATCTAGTGAGTTGGCTACCTCTTGATTGCCTGCGCATATTTCGAGACCGTATTTTTGCCAAATTAACCCAAATGATGAAAACGGAATACCGTTTTCTCGTGCGCCTGCGCCACCTTTCTGATGATGATCAAATCGGCCTTTTTCTGGGTCGTATATTCCACCTACGTCTAACACTATGTCGGCTTTGGCCATTACGTCTAAATCACGTGTGCGTATTAATTCTACAGATGGAAAAATGGTTTTAAGTGCCGCGACACTAAATACGTCGTCTGCGTGAAAGTTTCCGTTGTGCGTTGCGATTATTTGAGTTTGTTGGGACATTCTATAGTCTCTTTTATTGGTATTGCACTTAACAGCACACACGTATTAAGGGGCGCGATACTACTGAGCTTTAAGGGTGAGTAAAACCGTCATTTTACAGTATCAATGACGAACTTGAACCCTTCAGGTAAAACTAAATACGTCCCTCACTAACCAGAACGTTCTGTTTTTGATGAAGAACTCACGTGATGCAAACCCTGTTTTCATCAACCCAATAAGAGATGATCATTATTCCCAGAAAATCACGCACTCTTCCTATTACGAATTCTCATTTTCTCACTTCCATTTATGTTTTAACGGCAACCCTCACGAATTATCAATCTTTACGATCCAATAACGGGCTTACAGGTTATTAATAATGAAGCGTATAAAAAATACCACGAGAACATGATATCTATACTTCATTGCTTTGGTGGGAGCGTTGATTGTAAGTGGCGTCTTTCAACCTATTTCAGTCATTACCATTTATTTAGTTGACTCGCCGTAAGCCGCAAATTTATCGCGGGAAAAAAACAGAATTTGGGTTATCCAATACAAGATGGTGAGCAGTATGAGCAGTGTCGGTACCGCTACGATGAATAACAGTTGCTCTTCCTGCATGTTCTTAACATTAGCCCCCATCATTTTCACGATTTTGTCGGTGAATGCTAATGCCGTCCATATCAGTGAAAAGCCAATGCGCCAGACATGTCGAATAATGCGTTGAGTACCTGAAAGACCTAAACAGTAAAGGTTGCGGATATCCCCCAGAGCACACAGAATCGCTAAACCACCCCAAATCAAATAGGCAAAAGGCGTCTCAACCTCTTGCCAACCCATACTGATAAAAAATGCAGTAATGGCGAAACCGACAATCCATATCAAAGCAGTTACTTCCAGGAAGCCAGTTTCATACTTTTTATGATGCACCGTTAACCAGGCGGTAAATACGGTATACAGGACGATTGCACCCAACATCATGTCACCGATGGAGTTTTTGAGGTAAGCGGCTACAATACCCGAAATCAGCATGACCATCATGAATACAGTAAAATAGGAGCCTGCTTTTCTATGTAATGCGCTGCCTTTCTTGGCGAACATGGCAACAACAGCGCTCACCAAAACGAGCGTTCCCGCGGGGGCATGTATTGCCCAAATAATGATGTCTTTCATGGGTAAAGCCTCGGTTAAACACTTGCTAAAAACGGAATGATTAAAGTTGATTAACGGCCATTCAATTTTTTGACCGCCAAATACCCGTATTGCGAATTGCTGTGTTCTTTAGCAAGGTACTCATAAAGGGTGTTAGCTGTCTCGATCTCCCCCATCTCCTCGTAGGTCATTGCTTTTAAGTAAGTCAATTCCGCTTTCGTTTCAGCCGACATTGTCTCTGCATTCTCTGCCTGTGAAATTAATTCCAATGTGCGATCGTATTGCTGACGATCATAGTGTTTATATGCTTCAGAAATGGAGGCTGTTTGAATCAAACTCGAACATGCGCCGAGCAACAGTGTTGCTACTAGCAGTGCGATAGTAGGTAGTTTCATATCTATCAATCCCGTTAACGTAATTTAATCTCGACAACTCTACCAATACATTAATGAAATCAATACAATGAAATATTGACCTCAGGTATACATATTTGTATGGATTGGAAATCAATAACATTCGACTGGAACCGTGCTCGGGCTTTTTTGGTAACGGCAGAGGAAGGCTCTTTGGCTGCAGCCGCTCGATCAATGGGAATGACACAGCCTACCTTAGGACGACAGGTCGCGGCGCTAGAAAGCGAAATTGGATTTGATCTATTTACCAGGCGAGGTCGAGGCTTGGAACTAACGCCTAATGGCGTCAAATTACTAGAACATGTGCGGCTGATGGGTCATGCCGCCAACCAGTTTTCTTTATCCGCTTCGGGTAAATCAGATACCATCGAGGGTGACGTAAGCATCACCGCTTCCGAGCTTTTTTCTACATTCATGCTGCCACCCATGATCAAGGCTTTACGAGAATTAGAACCTGGCATTGAGATCAAAATATATTCAACTAACGAAGAACGTGATCTTAATCGAAGAGAGGCTGATATTGCTATCCGGAGTGTTCGTCCAACACAGCCAGAATTGATTGCAAAAAAGCTGTGCAGTGTTCGAGGTCATCTCTACGCCGCCAAAAGCTATCTGCAGCAACTAAATAATCCTCCATCAATCGATGAGTTAAACAAGGCTAATTTTATTGACACTGAGAGCTCTGGCCGTCTTATGGCGTTGCTTAATTCTCAGGGCCTTTCTCTAAGTAAACAAAATTTTCCAGTGCTTTCAAACAGTCATATTGTTCAGTGGGAATTGGTTAAACGAGGTGTGGCAATTTGTGCCACTATAGAAGCAATAGGAGATAACGAGCCGCTTGTTGAACGTGTCGTCATCTCCGATCTCCCCTTGATTACCATAGACTTATGGTTAGTTACTCACAATGAATTGCGTACCAATCGGCGAATCAGACGCATTTTTGATTTTTTGGTATCGGAATTAGCTGATTATTAGCACCAACTAAAAACGCCCACCGTGCTTATATGTTATAGCCACTTGGCTCTTATAAGGTTCAAATATGTACGATCCAATACAAGACGGAATCGGAAAAAATATACTTTCGGTAAGTTAAAAAGAAGAAAATCCTCCAAAAAAATTTTCTACCATGTCAGTAAAGTAGGTGGAAAAGTGATTAATTCTAAAATGTCGATTGGAGAATTTGGCTGGTCAGTGTATGTATGGATACGGAAGGTAATATGTTTGGGCTCAGCTCAATGAAATAACACTCAAACTCATTGGTAAAATACTCATAATTCATCTTAAGACGAATTATGAGTATCCTGATATAGATTTTAATAAAGATATAACGAGCACCTTCTTTGCCTTGCTAATTTATGCCGCCATCCTTGCTCAACACAATACTGTAGACCTTCAATATGGTATCGCTCTTTAAATTTAAACCTTAGTTTGAGCATCATAAATGCGGTTAACTCTCAAAAACACAAATTACAACAGTTTATAAAGCTTTGAAAAGCCTAGCATTTTATTTTGTGTCACCATTATTTAACTCATGTGTGATAAGGCCTGAATAACTTGGATAGTCAGTATAACCGCGCTCATCACCACCAAATAATGTTGACTGATCAGTAATTTCATTCAAAGAAAGTTCATATTTAAAGCGATCAGGTAAATCAGGATTAGCTAAGAATTTTCTTCCATAAGCGATAAAGTCGACCAAACCTGAATCAATTAGTTCTGTGCCTGTTTTTGCAGTGTAGTTACCCGCAACAACGATGCTGCCATTGAAGTTTTCACGTAATTCGTGTCTAAACTTATCGCTTACTACTGGTGCATCATCCCAATCTGCCTCAGATAGATGTATATAAGCTATCCCCATATCATTAAATTTTTTACTCGCAAGTAAAATAGCATCAATTGCTTCAGCATCGTCCATACCACGTTGTGTAATAAAAGGCGCTAGCCGAATACCTACCTTATTTGCACCAATTTCGTCACTTACCGCTCCGATAACATCAAAAACAAACCGTAATCTATTAGTGATTGAGCCACCGTACTCGTCCGTACGCTTATTTGAGCTACGACGTAAAAACTGATCAATTAAATAACCATTTCCACCATGAATCTCAATGCCATCAAACCCAGCTTCGATGGCATTTTTTGCAGCACGACGATAATCAAGGACAATGTTATTAATGTCTTCTATTGATAAAGCACGTGGCACGGGACAATCGACCATTCGCCCAATACCATCTTCGCCAACAACCCATACTTGTGCGTCTGGCGCAATTGCAGAGGGCGCTACAGGTAGACCATCAACATGAAATGAGGCATGTGACATTCGCCCAACATGCCATAATTGAGAAACAATATGACCGCCAGCCTTGTGAACGGCTTGAGTCACCTTTTTCCAGCCAACGACTTGTTCGGCTGTGAACATACCGGGAGTAAATGAATATCCTTTTCCTTGAGGTGATATTTGTGTGGCTTCTGTAATAATGAAACCTGCGCTAGCACGTTGTGCGTAATATTCAGCCATTAATTCCGTTGGAATATCACCTGGTTGAGCAGTGCGTGAGCGTGTCATTGGCGCCAGTACAATACGATTATTCGCTTCAAATGTGCCTAATTTCTTTGTGTTAAATAACATTGAGTTTTTCATAATCTCTGTATTCCTAAAATTCAAGGCTCTCGTTAACGTTATGTTCATTTTTTGCTGTGTGTATTGTCTATACACATGAAAAGAAAGGCTTTTTTCCACCTGTAAACTAATGTTTTTTATCTAAAAACATTCATTACGGTGAGGCTACGGTAAACACCAAAAACTAATGAATGCTCACTTTTGTCGCTTTTTTTTCATTCTACGCTTCAACAAAATAATAGGTCTTGCTCATGGTAAGAACAATTGGCACAATTACTAAAACACTATTCCGAAAAACGGAATAATAAGAAACGAAATAGGATAATATGGACAAACTCGGTGATATCGACCTTTTTGTAAGAGTCATAAAAAATCAAGGCCTAGCAGCTGCCGGTAGAGAAGTTGGGCTTTCGCCCGCACGAGTGACCGCGCGAATAAACGGATTAGAAGAAAGATATGGCGTTCGGCTTTTAAATAGAACAACACGACAGATTTCTCTTACTAATGAAGGTAGTCAGTTTTATACTTCTTGCGAACGTATTTTAGCGGAAGTAGAACAAGCTGAAACATCATTACAAACGGGTCAAACAAGTTTTAGCGGTACACTACGAATCACAGCGCCATCCGATCTAGGACAACAACACATCGCTCCTGTGTTATCAAAATTTGTCGACAAACATCCAAACATCACACCTTATCTCTATCTTTCTGATAGTGTTACAGACATAGTTAGTGATGGATTTGATTTAGGTATCCGATTTGGAACTCTAGAAGATAGTACGTTAATAGCACGTAAATTGACGAGCAATCGCCGAGTATTATGTGCTTCCCCCGAATACCTTAAACGTAAAGGCACACCTAACACCCCCGAAGCACTAGCGCAGCATGATTGCTTAACAATGGTACGTATGACTGAACCGCTGACTACTTGGCATTTCCAAAGCACTGATGACAAAAGGTCTATTTCAATCAAAGCGGCTAGATCTTCCAATGATGGCGCTTTGATTAGACGCTGGGCTATTGAAGGAGCTGGTATTGCATTAAAGTCATACTGGGACATCGCAGAGGACCTAAAAGCTAAACGCTTAGTCACAATTATGGATAACTACAAACATGACTTTAGTCGTACAGGAACGTCTATCGGTGCAGATCTACATGCTATTTATCCGAATAAAAAATTCATTTCCCAGCGTACGATCGCATTTATTAATGCTTTGAAGGAACACTTTATTTCAGAAACCATACCTACATAAACGGCGTGAAATAACACCATTACATTCAAAATGAGTTTTAGTGTAATGAAAAATAATAATTATAAATTAACCTCAAGCCTGTGATATTAATGGTTTCTATGCTGCTTTATCATTTACCATCAATAAAAATGATAAAAAATATACCTGTTGACTTTAAAAACCATAACACACATTAATTCTTAATCAGTCATAGCCTATGAATCCAATACATTTAAAATCGATTATAAAATTCTTCAAGAGCCTAAGCATTGAAGATGATATTATTACTGAAGCATCAAAAGAATTCAAATTAATAAAAATAAAACCTAACACTGTATTATTAAATCAAGGGGATCAGCATAAATATGGTTATTTCATATCATCTGGAATATTAAGATCCTCTTATCATTCAGACATAGGGGGTGAATACTCTAAAGAGTATTATTTTAAAAATGAAATGGCTTTTTTGTACTCTTCTTGGCTAAACAAATCACCAGCCACATATCAAATTAGTGCTTTAAACCATTCAGAATTAATTAGAGTGCCATTACATTTACTGGACTTAAAAGAATGGTTACCTGCAAAAATAGCATTACTTCAACAGCAGTTACTTTATAAAGAAGATAAAGAAATTTTTTTACTTTTAAAAACACCAGAAGAACGATATTTGCACTTACTTGAACATTCCCCTGAATGGACATCTAGCCTTAACAACATTCAATTGGCTACTTACATCGGCATTAATCCTATTAGTTTATCTAGGATTAAAAATCGGATTAAAATGCGTTAGAAAATTCGATATAGCTACTAATATTTTAAAACATTAACTTAAGTTAATGTTTTAAAAATATTTATCCTTACAATAATTTTCATTATTTTTTCAAATACGGAAAATGAAAATGTCAGCCTTTCTTATCTCACAGATTTTAATTGCTATTGCAATATTGTTTGACTTAATCTCGTTTCAATTTAAAGAACGAAAAAAAATAGTTGGGTGCTTATGCATCGCTGGAACCCTAATTTCTGTTCATTTTATTTTACTCCAGCAGTACACTTCATCAGGGCTAATGGCACTGGCTGTCATTCGTTATTTTTTAAGTATGTTCACAACATCTAAATCAGTAATGTCAATTTTTATTATTTTTTCTTTATTCTTCACTGCTTTTACATACACTGGGTTAGCTAGTCTAATCAGTTGTATAGGAGCAGTAATGCAAACAATAGCTGCATTTTGCCAGCACGATAAAAAATTACGAAAGTTAATGATTATTGGCACCAGCTTTTGGCTATTAAACAATTATCTCGTTGGCTCTCCCGCTGCTGTAGCCATGGAAATATTATTTATTGCTAGTAACTTAATCGGTTACTATCGATTTCATATAAAGCCTGATTTAAAATCACACTAAAAAATATGCATAAATAATTCCTAGATCGCAACAATAAGTGACACACGCTTATTTAATAATACTTCAATTGGAGTGAGATAGTTTAGCGATTTTCTAGGTCTAAAATTGATTAACATTTGCGTGTCCGCAACGTCCTGTTCGGTGAGCTGAACTATGGCGACCTCTTCAGAAAGCGTCATTTTCGCCAACTCACTAAAACACTGAGTCTTCTTTCACATCACTCAAGACTTGATTAATTTCTTTCCAAGTCAGTCCACTGCTCTCTCTCTTATCCACTTTAAACTCTGCTTGTGTGAGCTGAATAATCTGAGCCGAGATTGATATAGCAATTTCAAACGGTTTTTTGCCTTCAATTTCTGGCAGTCCAACAGGACAATGAACCGATTCAATTTCCGTTGGACTAAACGAGGCACTGACAAGGCGTTTTCTAAAACGAAGCGCTTTGGTTTTCGAGCCGATTAAGCCGATGAATCGGCAATCTTTTCTATCCAATAGCGCTTCCACCAGTTGATAGTCCAACGCGTGGTCGTGCGTCATGACCAAGGTGATTTCGTTATGACTCATGTGGTCGATGTGATCCAACATAGACGCATAAAGAAATGGGGTAACGTTGCTTGGCAAGCCTTTAATCGTTTGGTCTTGAGCAAGATTCTCGCGACTATCGACCCATGAAATTTTCGCCTGCATGTTGCCCAATACATTGACTAAGGTTGTTGCCACGTGCCCCATACCAAAAATGGTGATTCTGGTGGCAGGTTCTGGAAAATATTCCAACAACACACTCACGGCGCCGCCGCAACATTGGTTGGTTTTCGCAGCAAGCGGAAAGTTTTCCAACACATGAGAAGCGCCAGTATGGTCACTATTCAACATGTCGCGGGCCTTTTGACAGACAGCGTATTCCAGTTGGCCGCCGCCGATCGTGTCAAAGCTGTGATCCGCGGTGATGATCATCTTGCTGGACGATTCACGCGGTGCGGAGCCTTGCGTTCCAATCACGGTCGCAATCACCCACGCTTGGCCCGTTTTTTCGACTTCGGCCAAGGCCTGTATCCAACTCATTGAAGACATCATAGGGTTTTTTCCTCGTTCTTCCCTTGCCCTTTTAAAGCGCTATTTTGCTTAAACGCTTCTGCGTCTTGCATACCGTAGAACACCGCCTCTGGGGTGGCTGGCACTGCCAAAGGGGGCGAAAACTGATAACCACACACAGACGCACACGCGTCTTTCAACGCACACCAAACAGAAATACCGAGCATCAATGGCGGTTCGCCAACGGCTTTAGAACGGTACACCGATTCTTCACTGTTAGCGCGGTCGAACAGTTTAATATTGAATTTTTCTGGTACATCTGCAGAGGTGGGAATTTTGTAGTTCGCAGGGCTGTTTGTTGTAATGCGGCCTTTTTCATCCCAGCTGAGTTCTTCCGTTGTCAGCCAACCCATGCCTTGTACAAACGCGCCTTCGATTTGACCAATGTCGATGTCGGCATTTATGGAATCACCTACGTCGTGCAAAATGTCGACTTGCGTCACCTTGTATTCGCCAGTGAAGGTATCAACAATCACTTCTGACACGGCCGCGCCATTGGAAAAATACAAGAAGGGTCGACCTTTCGCAGCTTTTCTGTCGTAACCAATTTTCGGTGTTTTGTAGAAGCCAGTCGACGACAAAGACACGCGATTCATGTACGCGAGTTTGATGAACTCAGGGAAACTCATTGTTTCAATTCCCAAAATCACTTGGTCATTAGCAATCGCAAAGTCATCGGCAGCGATACTAAAATGTTCCATGGCGAATTCTTGCAAGTGCCCTTTTATCGTCACCACCGCGTCCAATGCCGCCATACCGTTCAAGTCTGTGCCTGCGGATGCAGCGGTTGGCGACGCGTTCGGCACTTTGTCCGTTCGAGTCGAGCTGACATTGACACGTTGATAATCTATTCCAAAGGTCTTGGCGACAATTTGCGCGACTTTAGTGTACAAGCCTTGGCCCATTTCCGTTCCACCGTGACTAATGTGAACACTGCCATCGGTGTAAACATGAACCAACGCGCCACCTTGGTTTAGGTGTTTTGACGTGAACGAAATACCAAATTTAACCGGCGTCAGCGCCAAACCTTTTTTAAGAAAAGGGCTTTGCTTGTTAAATTCACGAATCGCTTCGCGGCGAGCTCGATAATCAGAACTTTCTTCCAACTCTTCGATCAAGGTCAATAACACATTTTCTTCAACGTTTTGTCCGTAAGGGGTTTTCGTTTTGCCTTCTTGATAACAATTCAGTTTACGAACATCGAGGGCGTCTTTACCGACCGTACAGGCAATTTCTTCGATGACGGCTTCGGCCAATAACACGCCTTTTGGTCCGCCAAAACCACGGAATGCCGTGTTCGATACCGTATGGGTTTTGCCTCGATAACCGCTGATGCGCGCGTTCGGTAAGAAGTAAGCATTATCGGCATGGAACATGGCCCTGTCGACCACGCCATCGGACAAATCGGCCGTACAACCGCACTTGCCTACCATGTCATATTCGGCGCTGATGATCTCGCCTTCTGCCGAGAAACCCACTTCGTAACGGTTCCAGAAATCGTGACGCTTACCGGTTTGCACCATGTCATCTTGGCGCGGCATGCGGTACTTAACGGGGCAACGGTTACGAATCGCTAACACCGCCGCCATGCAACCTAATACCGCCGCTTGAGATTCTTTACCGCCAAAGCCGCCGCCCATGCGTCGCACTTCAACCAGCACTTGAGCGACGGACACGCCGAGCACTTTCGCCACCAATTTTTGTACTTCGGCAGGATGCTGAGACGAGGCATAAACCAAAACGCCACCATCTTCGTGTGGCACCGCGACACTAATTTGGCCTTCTAAATAAAAGTGCTCTTGGCCTTTGATGTAAATATCCGATTTTATTTTATGAGCCGCCGTCGCCATTGCGGCTTTTGCGTCACCACATTGAATCGTGTGGGTTGGTAAAACGAACTCTTGGCGTTCGAGAGATTCCTTCGGATGCAGTGTGCTGATTCTTGGTTTATAGACGATTTCCGCCAGCTCAACCGCTTGTTTGGCGGCACGTAAACTGGTCGCCGCCACCGCAAAAATAGACTGACCGATGAAATGAACAAAGTTCCCAGCCAACAACAAATCGCCACTCAGTACCGGCGACACATCGACGTCACCAGGAATGTCAGACTGAACGATCACATCGACCACACCAGGATACGCGCGCACTTTGTCTAGATTAATGCTGACAATGTCCGCGTGCGCTTCGGTCGATTTACCTGTCGCAACGTGTAATTCATTTGGCCATTCAGGCATGTCATCAATGTAAATCGCTTGCCCTGTAACGTGTTTAACAGCGGACTCATGCATGGGTAGCTTGTCATTCTTAAAACTCGTTACTAAGTCATTCGGTAGTTTACGCATGCGTTGCTCCTTTGTGTCCTACGATCTCATGCCCCAAAGACAAAACGGATTCCGACAGTGCATGGCCCGAAAATGTCACAATCGCTTGGCCGTTTAGCTCCAACCATGCTTTTTTGATCAAATTACACGCCATATCGAGTCGATAACGGGAGCTGGCTCGCATGTCGCTTAATGGCGTCAATTCGCGTCTTAGATTCTCAATGGCTTGTGTTAACGCTTGTTCGTCGTTAATGCTTGTGCCAACCAAAGACTGTTCTGCTGTTATCGCGCGAATTGGCGTTGCTGCCATGCCGCCAAAAGCAAATCGAACGTCACTGATTTTGTCATCGCTCAATTCAAAACGTACGGCCAACATCACACTGGAAATATCGTCTTCCATACGTTTGGAGACTTTATAGAAACGATGGAAAGCATCGAGCTTGATCAAATCAATCGTGAAGGATTCGATCAGTTCGTCTTTTGCTAGCAGAGTCATTTTATAGCCTTGGTAGAAATCATTAATATTCACGACTCGTTTGTTACCGTCGGTTTTGACCAATTGTATGTCAGCATCAAACGCCAATAGCAGCGGTGGTAGATCGGCAATCGGCGAGGCATTGGCCACATTGCCGCCTATGGTGCCACGGTTACGAATTTGTCGAGAGGCAATGCGGCTTAACACGTTATAAATATGTGGATAACGTGTTTTACTAAAATACTCCAGTTCGCTGTATGTCACTGATGCGCCCAAGGTTAACGTGTTGCCATTATCTTGGATCTGTTTTAATTCAGCGACATGCGACACATCGATCAAAGTGCCAAAATCATGGAAACGCTGAGTATTTTCCAGCATCAAATCCGTGCCACCAGCAATCATCACCGCGTCTGCATGAGCGGTTTTTGCTTCAAGCAATTCCGCTAATGTAGTTGGCTGAAAATAAGAGACGTGACCCTGCGATTCAAAACCGCCCGTTTCTTTTAAAGCCGACAACTGAGACTTGATACTGTCGTTTTGACTCATCAGTTCGACAAACTGCGTGTCTTCCGCGGTTCTCACCATATCTAATCCCGCCTCGATAATCGGGCGATAACCAGTACAACGACACAAGTTTCCGGAAATAGCATCGCACACAGACTCGCGGTCTATGGCTTTATCAGAAGATTGGCTGTTTTCATAAAGACCCGCGAGGGATAACACAATGCCAGGTGTACAAAAACCACATTGAGAACCGTGATGCTCCACCATCGCCTGTTGAGCTGGATGCAGTTCACCGCTCGCCTCCCCCCCAAATTCAGATAAATACTCGACAGAAACAACGTGCTTACCAGCAAGAGATTGAACCGGCGTAATACAAGAGTTAAAAGTCGAATATTTAAGCTCGCCGCCATCTAATGCGCCAACTAGGAGCGTGCATGCACCACAATCACCAGACGCACAACCTTCTTTTGTCCCTGTTAATCCTCGTTTTTCTCGTAGATATCGTAATGCTGTAAAGTCGCTAGGGAGCGTGTTGTCGTCGATGAGCTTGTCATTCAAGAGGAATTTCAAAGCACTCTCCTTTATTAAATTTATGTCTAAAGTAATAGTTGAAACCCAAAAACCTGACCGATTGTACAATATTTTTAATTAGAGACTAAAAGCGCCTCACAAACAACCCAATCTGAAGGCACTCAGTCCATAATAACGCCTTCCCTTTACTTTAATGTAGAAGGCTAGGATACACTTAGCCACAACCTATCTTGAGTCGGTGGTTTAAGATGGCATTAGTAAAGAATGAGCTAGAAGTCATTACTGTAAGAGAAAATTTAAATACTGAGAGTCGTGAAGCATCTGATTTATAGGTAGGGTTTGGATGGCAGAATGTATCTTGCCAGCAAGTTTCGAAACCTCGAAAGGTTAGTTTGTTCAAAAGTTACTAAGCAAACCTAAAAGTTTACCTAGTAACTAAAAGAACAAGAAAACAATCCATTGTATTCACACCTTGAGCTGATAAGAGCATCTGCTCAACTTGGTCTCATTCCCCTGCACTTTAGACTTATATTCAGAGGTAATGGTTTATAGTTTTCCCAATTTCCATCTTTTAACTTTGTTACGTTGTGCAAGGAAGTGCGCATACAGACCACCGGAGATGGACAATTGATCATGTGACCCTTTTTCTTTTATACAACCACGCTCAAGAATGACAATTTGATCCGCCATTTCTATCGTCGATAACTGATGTGTAATAACAATTAACGTTCGTTTTCCACGCAATCGTGCAAATGTTTGAGTGATAACAGCCTGATTTTCAGTGTCTAACGCCGCGGTTGCCTCATCAATTAATAAAATAGGTGCATCTTTCATTAACGCTCGTGCAATGGATATACGTTGGCGTTCTCCGCCAGATAAACGTGCTCCGCCTTCTCCTACCAATGTATCCACCCCTTGCGGTAGACGCCCAATTATTTCTGTGACGCCAGAAAGTCGAGCGACTTCGCGTATTTCTGCATCGCTGGCGTCCGGCTTACCAATACGAATATTGTCGGCTATGCTGCTTTGGAAAAGATAAGGCGTTTGAAACACTTGGCTGATTTTTTCATTCAACTGCTCATGAGACATTTGCCGTAAATCCACACCACCCATCGTGATGCTTCCTTCGGTTACATCAGAAAACCGCGTAATCAATGACAATAAGGTGCTTTTTCCTGAGCCAGAACGACCAATCAGTGCCGTCATGCTGCCAGGTGTAATACTCAGGTTTACGTCACGAATAACATGACGCTTATTGTCTGGGTAAGCAAAACCAACGCCATTTAGTGACAAAGTATTATCTTGTGCAAACTTAGGGTTTTCAGGTTCAGGCAATGGCTCTATGTCAAAAATATCCTGCACTTCTTTTAGCTGATTACGAGCGCCTCGAATCGCTTCTGCATAACCGACTACATCCAATAATGGCTCAACAAACCGATTCACAAGCAATAAAGATATAATGATACTAATCAAGGTATCTGAGTTGTTTGTATCGGTCGGAATAACGCCTATAGAGTTATTCAGTGATAACAACGCCGTAATCATCAGAGTGGCGAAAATCGCCTGCACCATCCAAGCATTCAATATCACAGATATTACTGATAGTAAGATAAGCCGCTTGCTAGATTTTTTTTGCGAATCAAATGCTTGCTCCAGAAAATGCGTACTTTTTCCCTCACCATTAAATGCTCGTAATACAGATTGCGCCTGTGAAAATTCAATAATTCTCTGGCTCGTTTCAGCGGTATTACGATGAAACTCTTGATCTACGCGCTGGCCTAAACGTGCAGCTATGATAAAAACAGCCCCCATTAAAGGAATCGACAGTAAGGCAATCAACCCCATTTTCCAGTTAATCGTAAATAGACTTAACACAATAATTAAAGGCGTCATGGCACTACTAAACACAGGCGTGAAAACGTGTGCTGGAAGTTGTGCTATTGCCATCACCCCTTGAAAAATCACATGACTTAGTCGAGCAGTATTATTCGAATTAAACCAACCGACAGGTAATTGTGATATATGATTACCTAAACGATGACGACCGCCTTGCAAGATAGCGATACCGACTTCTATGCCTGCTTTTTCTACCCTTAACCGCAAGCGCCAGCACACTAAAACACCCGTTAACAAAACCACCAGCCAAATAACCGTATTGCTTATATCGCCAACCAACAAGTAACGAAGTAAAGGCACCAATGAGATGATGGTCAACCCGCTGAGTAACCCATAAATAACGGCCATAGAAACATAGCGACGAAATTTAGGCGCATCTTCACCTAGTAATTGGAGTAATGTTTTCAACATAATCAAAACGCCTCCAAAGGGTGTTCTTGATAATTTCCTAGCGTCCATAATTGTGCATAGCGCCCCTTCATTGCTAGTAGGCTTTCATGCTTTCCTTGCTCACTTATCTCGCCATTTTCGAGAACAATAATCTGATCTGCGGTCATAACGGTATCCAATTTATGAGCAATAATAAGAACAGTACGTCCTTGCGAAAATCTTAAAAGAGACTCTTGAATAACGACTTCGTTTTCTGAATCGGTCGATGCCGTGGCTTCATCAAGTACCAATATTGGAGGGTCTAATAAGATAGCGCGAGCAATACTGACGCGCTGCTGCTCTCCACCTGAAAGGCTTATGTCTTCGCCAATAATCGAGTCATAGCCTTTGGGTAAATCCATGATGCGCTGGTGAATATTCGCGGCGCGCGCCGCATCTTCAATCTCATGCCTAGTCGCTGACGGACGACCCAAAGCAATATTGTCATGCAGGCTGGCGTGAATAAGACGAACTTCTTGTAATACGAAACCAATACGTCGATACAGCTCAGTGGTTTCTATGTCTCTTAAATCAACACCACCAAGGGCAATAGAGCCCTCGGTCGGATCAAAAAAGCGTAATATTAATCGAGCCAAGGTGGATTTTCCCGAACCTGAAGCACCAACAATAGCGGTGACGGTATTTGGCGCGAGCGTCAAATTAATATTACTCAATACGGTATTTTGATCATCATAGGCATAACTAAGATTATTGATGCAAATACGATTATCAACAATGTGGCGACTTTTGCCTTCTGCTGGTTGTGTAAGGACGGGGCTGTCTAATAACGCCTGCAAACGATCCGCAGCTGCCGTAGCGTGAGTCAAACTATGAGTGCTAAAACTTAATAACATCAAGGGAGATGAAATACCCGGTGCCACAAGAATAAAAGGAAGCACATCGATTGGTACAATCCAATCTAAGCTCACAAATAGAGTGCCAAATATTAGTACCATACCCAAAACAGCTATTGGTGCGATAACTGCATTAGCATTGGCCAAAGGCGCCACCAAGGGGCGGGTAAAATTCAAGAAGCCTTGGAGAAAGCCATCTACCGCCTCATGATATCCCTTGTGGGCTTTACCACTCGCGGCGAAGGTTTTAACGACAGGAATCCCACTAATAAACTCGGCGATGGCGTTGTTTATCAACGCTTGCCCTGACATAAAGCCTTTCATTCGATCTTCACTAATGGCTTTTTTGGCAGCACCAAAAATCAAGTAAAAACAAGGAAATGGAATCAAAGAGACAATCGCCATACGCCAATCCATTACAAACAAATAAATGGCTGAGAGCGAAATCACGCCATAACAACGACCTCTAGTCGTATAGTAATGAGCCGTTAATTCATGCAATGAGCCAATGTCATCTTGCATCGCTTGTTTGACATCGCCTGACGCACGATTAGTAAACCACCCTAATGGTACTTTCGTAAGGCGCTGCATCACCGATAACCTCAAATCATGCGTAATTTGATTGTCCGCAAGGTGCGCAAGCAGCTCACTCATCGCAACCAAGAGAACACCAATAATAAGGCCGGCTAAACTGACTCCTGCAACCCACCAAATTTCTGTCTGTAAATCTGTCTGAGAAAAAATGGCCGTGGTGCCAATGCCACCCATTAAAAGCTTAGCTATATAAGCAATACCAGCCAATGGCACAATGGTCAGCATGGAACCGAGACAAGCCAAGATCATCACGAAAATTAGTTGCCCTTTTATAGGACATAATAACCGATCAACAGGGTTATTATTCGCCATTGCGATATCCCTTCAGCACATCGTCAATGATGATTTCGAGAGCACTCACACCAGCGCCAACGATGTACCATGCTTCAGAATCCACAAAGATCACTCGATTATTTTTCCAAGCATTGGTTTGGCGAAGCAAGGGGTTTTCCATGTTTTCTCTATTGAGTCCAGACTGCCGCTCCATTACCGCGGTTCGGTCCAAAACATAAATAATGTCAGGGTTATTTTCATAGATAAATTCACTGGAAATAGGCTGACCATGCAAGCCTGCTTCGATTGGGGAATGAATGGACTGGACACCTAATGCCTCGAAGACAAAACCATAGCGGGATTTTTCGCCTAAGAAACGATACGCGCCATTATTATGGATCACTATCATGGCTTTTTCTGGACGATTTTGAATAATAGTTTGGGCATTTGCCACTTTAGCGTCTAATTCAGCGGCTTTACTGTTAGCAAGTGTCTCTTTGCCAAAAATTGCACCCAGCGTCAATAAATGATCTCTTACGATATCAAAGTGATCACTGCCGCTATCTTTATAATTCACATCAAAATAGAGGGTTGGAGCTAATTCTGACAACTGTTCATAGTGACTAGCATGAAGCGGTGAAATCAACACAAGATCTGGTTTAAGAGAATAAACACGTTCCATATTAGGTTGTACTATCGCGCCAAGATCCATTATTTCTGGATCATTGGCGTACTCTGATAAGTATTCAGGAACAAAATCTTTAGGCATGCCCGCAATTGAGACGCCCAACACATCGAGTAAATCAACGTCATTCATACCAAGCGCAGCCACTCGTTGAGGACGATGCGCTATCACTGCTGAACCCAACCTATGTTCTATGGTAATTGGCTTGAAATCATCTTGAGATGACTGAGTGATACCCGTATCAGATGTTTCATTTTCTTGCTGATTACAACCGTATAACAATACCGTCGATATAAAGAAAAAGGCCATTGTTAAACCGTGTTTACTGATGCTTTTTTTAGAGATAAATCGATTTTTGGCGAAAATATTCATTAACACTCCTCCTGTGGATTAAAGTAATTGCATACGATTCCACGTTTACTTTGTAATATTTCAAACTCTATTTCATACAGTGCTTTTAAGCCTTCTTCTGTCACCATATCTTTTACAGGGCCTGAGTCATGGACAGCACCAGACTTCATAGCAACAATGTGATCGGAATAATTGGCGGCGAAATTGATATCGTGTATGACTAAAATAACCGTACGTTTTTTCTCATCACACAAACGACGAAGGGCGCGCATTATTTGAACCGCGTGCTTCATATCTAAATTATTTAACGGCTCATCAAGCAGTAAATACTCAGTTTGCTGAGCAATGGTCATTGCCAAAAAGGCCATCTGACGCTGCCCTCCGCTAAGTTCATCAATATAAGACTGCCGTAATGGTTCAAGTGACAGAAAAGCAAGCGCGTCATTAATAGCCTGATAATCTTCTTTAGTAAGTGAGCCTCGGCTATAAGGGAAACGCCCAAACGCCACTAGTTCTTCGACGGTTAAGCGCATCGTGAAATCTTGAGACTGACGCAATATCGCGACATTCTTAGCAAACACGCTGATAGGAATGTCCTTTATGTTTTGATCATCAAGAAATATCTCTCCAGAATCTGCTTTCAATAAACGACCCATCATCATTAATAGCGTTGTTTTTCCTGCGCCATTGGGGCCAATAAGCGACGTAAGCTGACCCTTAGGAAAACTTGTGCTCACATCATTTAGAACGGTCTTCTTTCCATAGGATTTATGAATATTATTAATGTGGATCACGAAGCCCTCCTTGGGCGTATAACCAACACAAGAAAGTAAATCCCGCACATCAAATTGACCAAAATACCCACCGTTGTTTTGTAATTAAATAGGTGCTCAACCATGATTTGAGCGAGAAGAAAAGCGGCAATAGCAATCGCGCAGCCAGTCGGTAGCGTCAGGCGATGTTTCGGTGAACGTGCGATCATATAGGCGGTATTGGCAACAAAAATCCCCATAAAAGCAGTTGGTCCAAGCAAGCTGGTAGATGTCGCTACTAATAAAGCGATCAAGGCAAAATGCCGTTTGATAAACACTTGATAATCGATACCAAGCGATGTTGCTTGATGTCGGCCCAATGACAACACATCAAAAGTTGGTAGTGCCTTCCATATTATGGTGCAGACAATTCCAACCAAAACCGCCGCAATCGCGAGCTGCTCTGGCCGTGCGCGATTAAAAGAGGCTTGGCTATAACCGAGTAAATGAGAGAACTCTCCAGGGCTGATGCTAAATTGAATAAACTGGGTAAAAGTACTAATCAAAAGCGTTAACACAAGACCGACAAGCAGTAGTAAATAGACATTGTTATTTTCACCACTCAGTAACCAACGATGAATCACCCATGAGTAAAGCAACATGATGCCAATCGATAGGAAAAAATTGCTGTTTTTATCAATCACAATTTGACTTTCTATTCCTATAAATAAAATTAACAGCGATTGAAATAAAAGATAGATAGCTTCATACCCCATAATCGCAGGGGTCAGTATTTTATTTTCCGTAATCGTTTGAAAAGTGATTGAAGAAAACGCGATGCAAACACCGCCAATGACTATGGCAACCAATCGAATGACTCGATTTGGAATAATGTAGTCAAAATCGAATCCGGCGCCCATAAAAACAAAAGCCACCGCCAATACGCATACCAGTACCCATAGACAATACCGTGCAAGATTTATCATTTTTTGGTTTTCCATATCACAACAAGAAACATAAATCCGCCAAGGCAACCGGCGGTTAAGCCAATGGGGATTTCAAAGGGATATAAGAAAAGGCGACCAAAAATGTCACAAATAAGTAATACGGATGCGCCACCTAAGGCAATAATAGGCAAAGTCCGCTTCAAATTATCGCCATAAAACATAGCGACTAAGTTAGGAACAATGAGGCCGACAAAAGGTATCGCTCCCACCGTAATGACCACCGCAGAAACCGTTATCGCGACCAAGATCAGACCTAAGGCAGTTAATCCTGTGTAGTTCAAACCAAGACTGGTTGCCACCGTCTCTCCCATACCAACAATGGTAAAACGATGGGCAAATAAATAAGTAAGTATCACGATGGGTAAAATCAAATAGATGATTTCATAATGCCCTTGAACGACTCTTGAAAAATCGCCCAACAACCAACCTTGCATACTTTGTAGCATATTATTTTGATAGGCATAAAATTCGGCAACGGCACTTAAAACCGCGCCATACATTAATCCAATAACAGGCACCAGCACGGCATTTTTAAATCGAACCAAACGAATAATGGTGATAAAAAATACACTAGAAATCAGACAAAAGACCAAGGCACCAATCATTTTCCCCGCTATTCCAAACGCGGGTAGATGAATCAGTGACATCAAAATACCAAGCTTAGCGGCATCTAACCCTCCTGATGTTGCAGGTTCAACAAATTTATTCCGAACAATTTGCTGAAGAATGACACCACAAACCGAAAGCCCAATACCCGCTAAAATAAGAGAAGCGAGCCTCGGAAAACGACTGGCCGTTAAGGTTAACCATGCCTCGCTGGAAGAAGACATAACGTCTGATAAATGAAGTTGCTTAGCACCAACTAAAAGAGAAATTACACACAAAATTAAAAAAACCATTCCTAAAAAAAAGATATTGATCGGCACATAGGCTTTTTCGTTTGTTGGATTTTTATGCATTATTGACTTTCTTTTAAAGAGACAGAATGTTGTTCACGCGTCATGGCGATACCATCCAAGGCAATATCTCGTTTACGTTCCCACCATGTTCTAGGACCCGCTTTCATGATATTCACCATTGCATTTATTTGCTCTGCTTGCTCGGGCGAGTTTTGCGCTTCGGTTTCCCAGATTTCGATCATACGATCCTTACGAAGACGCCCATCTTGTTCTGTTTTTACAATAGACCACCAGCCGATAAAACATTCTTTCACCATATCCACTAACATATCCACGGCCACAACGGCTTCATCCAGTGGAAAGCCTTTTTCTTGCAGCAATTTAACCGATTCGGCAAAAGACAATATCCCGTTTTTCGGTGCGATCTCAGCAAGATTCAACGCTTCTGCAAGTCCCGGGTGTTTATCATATAAAGCCCAAATAGAATCTGTTAAAACAATAAGCTCTTCTCGCCAGCTTACGGTTTTTGGCGCTCGCCACTCGAGCTCTTCTATGGCAATTTCAGCCGCCATAGCAATGATTTCATCACGGTTTTTTACATGGTGATAAAGCGAGGAATGGTCCACTCCAAGATGTACAGCAAGTGTCGGAATAGTGGCTTTGTTAACGCCAATGTCTAACGCGGCTCGAGCAATACTTTCACGAGTGATCTTGCTTGGACGTCCACGCTTACGTTTTACTGGGGTTGAAGATTCATTCATGAATTGTCCCTATGTTGATTAATAATAAAGCCGTGAAGTAAACGTATTAAAAGGGACAAGCGCAAGCCTGTCCTTTTTAATATTGTTTTCGACAATGCTTAAATCAAAAATCCATGCTTGCTGAAAGAGTTAATGTACGGCCTTCAACAAGACCTAGAGAGTTGTAACTTGCGGTTGTCCAAGCATTTTTGTCTGCGAGGTTATTGATATTGGCTCTAATAGTGAGAGGTTGTTGGTTTACCGAGGTCACATAGCGAGCCCCTAATCCATATATAGTGTAGCCTGGTATAGAGCGAGAGTTATCGTTCCCAAGGTACTGTTTAGAGACAGAATTAGCATTGGCGGTTAGGGTGAGGTTCTGTACATATGGTATGTCCCATTCGGTACCAAGTTTAGCGTGCCAATCAGGAACACCGGATGCTTGGTTGCCTACTTGAGTCTTATTGCTAGCAGACGTTATCTCTGCATCAATATGCGTTAGGCCACCCATTAGACGTATATTTTCAACAGGTGAGCCAAAGAAGCTCCACTCAACACCTCGATTACGCTGTTCACCATAATATCCAAATATATTCGTGTTACTGTCTGTGTAGCTGCTAGGTCGTTCAATTTCATAGACACTAACGGTATGGCTAAAGTCGCCCAGATCAAGCTTCACACCAATTTCTTTTTGCTTGGTTTTGTAAGGGGAAAATATTTCCCCTGAGTTATTGGCAGACGTTGGTGCTGTGGCACCTTTGCTTAACCCTTCAATATAGTTCGCATAAACAGAAACTTGATTGGTTAGTTTTATGACGATAGCTGCGGAGGGGCTAACCGCACTTTCATCATATTTTGCGCCTGTAGAGATCATTCCACCTGTTTCTTTTGTTTTCACTTGTTGGTAGCGGGCACCTAGAGTCAATTGATATTTGTCGTCAGCAAAGGATAAAGTATCCGCTAGCCCAAAGCTGGACAACGTTGTTTCCGTAGTCGTTAAAAGTGGGAAATTCAAGTCTAGGTCGGGTCTTGACCCCCATACTGGATTGTAAATATTAGAGTTAACTGTCACTCCACGGAATCTCGCAGCGTAAAGATTGTATTCTTCTTCATAACGAGTCATGTTTGTTGCTACTTGGTGGCCCACAACACCTGTTTGGAAATGACCATTTAAACCAATTTCTAGTGATGTTCTTTGATTGTCATCGCTAACACCGCCCAGTGTTGTCGTCATATCTCCAGCCGAATTATATACTTCCGCTCTGTCTGCACTAAGACCGAGGTAATTCCATTCGGTTATACCGACAGCGGCGTAAGCGGTCAGCTGGTCATTAATATCAAATTCGCCACGCGCCATGACTCCCTTGGTTTCGTTTTCATAAAAATTCCAGCTTGGGTTTAGTAAAGTGTCGTTAGAGGGTGGACGTGGAATGTCAAGGCCAGAGGCAATACTTATCCCTCTAGTTGGCGCATCAACATTCTCTTTGGTATGGTAAATATCAGCAGACAGTCGAACGCGTTCTCCTCGCCAGTCTAATGCAATGGCTCCTAACTGAGACTCATTTGCTTGGTGATCAATTGTCCCATCTCCAGATAGATAGGCGCCGTTCACTCGAATGCCAAATTGCTTGTCTTGACCAAAGCGGCGGCCTATATCGACACTGCCGCCTACTTGTGAATCAGATATATATTTGGTGGTTAATCGAGTTAGCGGTTCATCTCCTGCACGTTTGGTGACTAAATTTACGGACCCACCTATAGAACCGCCAGGAGTCATACCATTAAGCATTGCAGAAGGGCCTTTTTGCACATCAACGCTCTCATACATTTCAGTGACGCTGCGATAGTAAGGCGCCATGCCTACTAAACCGTTAACCGTTGCATCATTACTATTGAAACTGAAACCTCGGATAGAATAGCTTTCTCTACTCTCACCACTGGTGTTAGTACTATGAACGGAAGGGTCTGTCGCGCTGATGACATCAGAAATATCATTCGATTGTTGGTCTTGGATGTATTTGTCTGTATAGCTGATAGCGCTAAATGGATTATCTAAGGCGTCTTTACCCCCTAAAAATCCAGCGCGGTTTGTTTCTAGAATCTGCCCATCAGAACCGGAGTAAATTGGATTTCCTTCACGTTCACCCTCTACTGTCATAGTCGATAACGTCGTATTTTTAGTGTCTATATTGGCTTTTTCTTCCGCATAAACAAATGAGCTACATGTCAGCATGCTTCCTATCACTGCACTTAGCCAAACAGTATTTTTCTTTTCCATCAAAGTGTTTAGCACAAAACATGGTGCCTTCCACACTCTCATTTTTGTTACGTTATATTTATGATCTAACTGCTGAATATTGTACATCGTAGGTACCCTTTGCCTCTTGGTTACGCTCCATTTTTTATGTGAGCTAAAGATTTAAAGGAATAGTAATGCAAACCATTATCATTAACAAATGATTTATCAACATTTTGTTGATAAATCATTTTTTCAGGGTTTTAACCCCTATATTTTTATATCACCCCATTTCGCTTGCTAGATCTCAACAGCTCTACTAGACACCTTCTCGTTGAAACCCGAGCTTGATAAAAGTTGATGTTCAGCTTGATAACATACATTTAGAAAGCTTAGAAATTGACTTTGATACTTGCAACTTACCAGACAACAGGTTCATATTTGCAGACGAAGCGTGGAGCTCTCGCTTATTCTTTGATTCGGTTCGTTGAAGCATACGGTTTATGGAAAGGGTTTATTTGGACTGAATGGTTTGCACTGGTAACAGGGGCAATCTATTTACCATTTGAAGTGTATGAAATCGTGTTTCATACACATATTCTGAGCATCAGCGTATTTGTGTTAAATATTGCCGTGGTTTGGTATATGACCCACGTACTACGCAGTAAACGAAAAGGAAGAAGCACTGCGAATATTGGTACAAAATCCAACTAACGACTCAGCCAGCGATACATGCTTTCTAGTCCGTCGCTGTTTGGGGCTCTTAGAGATTACTAGGCTGAAACATTTCCAGCCACTCATGATAATGCAACGCGTAAGTAGCAACTAATTTCGTCATAATAACATTAGGTATACAGAATGGACTATTATCGTAGCGTTAGTGAATTTACTGATCCCGCTAATTACAGGGAACTTCTTCGAACCTGCCCTAATCAGATTGAAGAAATTTGCACCTTTACACAGAATTTTTTAATACATGCGTATTGGCTTAATAACTATCATTATTCTGTTTCTGATTCCGTGAAGCACCAAGAAATGCAATTGAGGTCAATATCAGCGATCCTTGATGCAGCCGCTTCAAAAAATAAAAACATCTTAGAACAATCACGCGCGCCATTTGAGAGAGTAATCAGTACCTGCCGAGACTTTTCATTGATGGTTTGTTCCATTCTCAGAGCAAAGGACATCCCAGCAAGACTCAGATGTGGGTTTGCTACCTATTTGTCCACTGATCATTTTGAAGATCACTGGGTTTGTGAATACTGGAATAAAGAAACATCAATGTGGATTAAAGTTGATGCTCAACTTGATAACATACATTTAGAAAACTTAGAAATTGATTTTGATACTTGCAACGTACCAGACAAAAAGTTCATATTTGCAGGCGAAGCATGGGAACTCTGTCGAAAAGGCAAAGAGAACCCGGCTTATTTTGGAATCCAAGGACTGACAGGCCTGTCTTTCATCAAAGCTAATATAGTTCGAGATCTATTCGCATTGAGAAAAATTGAAATGCTACCTTGGGATATGGGTTGGGGTATTCTCAATGGCCCATTAGTGCCGATAACAGACACTGCGGAAATGTCAATTCTGGATAATCTGGCGATAATTAGTAAAAAATCCAATGAAAACCAAGCAGTGGAAGCCCTAAAGACCAAACAACTAAAACTACCAAATGACTGGGATTGGTTTCAAAGTCCTACCATAGAACAACTAATGAATACTTAAAACGAATAACTAGTTAGTAGATGGCTAGTTAGGGAGTCCTCGATATTGAGGGCTTATTTTCTTAAGTTTTTATTAACCTATTAATTTTTAATAATAAATTCAAAATGTTAATATCACCTAGCTATGTAGTCATTCAACAAGACTTCTTTGCGGACATTACCAACCCATAAATACCAAAGCCTTTCGGGTGCAACGCATTCAAGCCTAATTCACTGATAAAGAAACCAATGCGCTTAACCTACCGAAGTTTTATCTTTTAACTGATACACAAAAGACCAAAAATGTACGTTCGATCTTTCTCTAAATAACCACCTCTTGCTGACGGTTAAATTCCAACAAAGCACTTTCAAACATCGCTAACCCTACATCAAAGTCTGCTCTTGTATTAAAACCACCTAAAGACACTCTTAAACCATTAGCGGGGGACAAAGTCGACATTGGATGACTGAATAAATCTGCTGTTCTCACTTTAATGCTTTTTGAGGCACAGAAACCGCTGAATTGGTTCATATTGAGGTTATTCGGTAAAGCCAACCAAACATTCAGCCCCCCTCCTTTGATAGATAGTCCATGTCTTTCAGCAAAGGCAAGAAAGGCACCTTGTCGGTAGCGCATCTCATTCGCTAACAAAAGTTGATTATGTTTGAACCCTTCATTGACAAGGAAACGTGCTGCCACTTCTATACTCAATGTCGATACCATCCAACATTGACTATGAAGGCTTAAATTAAAAGCGGCCTGCCACTGGGGTGGAACCAAGGCATAGGCTACTCTTAATCCACCGGCCACGTATTTAGACAAACTAGAAAGATAAAATACGCGATCTGGTGCTTGTTGTTGCAGCGGTACTCGCCAGTTTTCTGGCAGACAATAATTCACATCGTCTTCGATAATATAAAAATCGTATTGGCGACTTAACGATACAATCTCGGCCAACATTTCTGCAGAATATTGCACGTTGGTCGGATTTTGCATGTTGGGTGTGATGTACAGGGCTTTCGGTTTAAACTCCTGGCAGTAGCTTTCCATTACCTGTAAATCTAAGCCATGGGACGTCATTGGGATGGCAAGAGGAGTCACTCTGCTGGCGTCTATCGCTCGGAAAAATCCAGGATACGCCAAGGCTTCATGCATCAAATAATTTTTTTCTCTAGTGAGCACTTGCAAGCAGGTATAAATACCCTGCTGAGCACCTTGCGTAAATACAATGTCGTTGGTATCGATTTTAATGTGTTTGGACGCTAACCAAGTCGCAAACACTTGTTTGTGTTTCTGCACGCCTTGAGGCGCGTACGTCATGACTTCTTCAACGGCGTTAAGGTCTAAAGCAAGCTCGTTTAATGCATTCTTTACTAGCGTCTGCTGACCAAATATTGGCTGCATACTGGACGCAAAATCGTATTCTGTTAAGAAAGCCCCTTTTTTCTGTGATCTTGGTAAATTCACATAGGTTCCAGCACCCAACTTCGCGGTGACAAGACCTTTTTTTTCTAAGAGATCATAGGCTCTCGTTACCGTGCCATGCGTAATCATCAATGCGTCTGCAAGCAGCCGTTGCGCGGGTAATTTATGCTGGTCTGGTAACTCTCCCACTAACATAGCTTGCTCAATCAACATTGCCAGTGCTTTATATTTTGGCTGAGCCAAACTGGCCAGATCGAATGTTTCTTTACTGACTTTCCAAATTGTATTCATAACAATAAATAAATTGCCCATAATTGTATTGTGTGAGAATCTCTAAAAGTACAATACAGAACAAATTGTATTGATACAATGACTAATTGTATATTTACTTTTTTGGGAATTAACTATGTATACCGCTTTACTAGAACTTGCTCCCGCTCTTATGCTTTTTTGCTTAATAAGTACGTTAACACCTGGGCCAAATAATATTTTATTAACGCATTCAGCCGCCAACTTTGGCATTAGAAAAACCCTGCCGCATGTATTGGGTATTCGCATTGGCATGACCTTATTGCATATCACCATTTTATTAGGTTTAGGCGAATTATTTAAGCATTGGCCTTACCTACATCAGGTATTTACCTTTATTGCTGCAGGTTACATCGTCTATATGTCAGTAAAAATCATCTTCGCAAAAGTACGAAATATGAACAGTAAGCTGCAGCCTATGGGGGTATTCCAAGCGGCGTCTTTTCAGGTGATCAACCCTAAATCTTGGGCCAGCTTGATTACTGTCAGCTCTGCGTTTACGTTAGCAAACGATCTATTTTGGCCCTCAGCATTGTTCGGTATTCTGATGCTTAATCTCGCTACGTTACCCGGTACCTTTATGTGGATGACCATTGGCAAGTTAATCTCAGCGAAACTTCAAGATCCTAAGTTTAACCAGATGTTTAACGCCATCATGGGAATACTGTTACTCACTACACTGCCGATGATTTTGATTTAGTAATAAGCGGTTTCATAGCAAAAAATACGTCACGCTAAGCGTTTTAACAAACCAAGCGTGGCCTCTATGAAACCCTGTTTTCAAAATTAGCCTACTTACTCAAAAATAGCGCTACCTGTATACGAGTCTATTTCCTTACAAATATAATTATCGACGACATCGTTAAAACAACGCAAAATCATATCTATCAATTTATGGTAAAAGAACATTTTATTTTGGGTGCAGCATTTGCTTTCGCCTCTTTTGAAAAGGATATTTTCGTGAACCTAGCCCCAGACTTAAACCAACTTCAGCGCATCACGCTTAATAGCTCACAACTTAAGGTGAATATTTTGACCTTGGGCGCCAGTATTCAATCTGTCTACCTTAACGGCTACGAGCACTCTCTAGTGCTAGGGTCATCTAAATTGAATGATTACCTTCACGCTGCAAAATATTTCGGCGCGGTCGTTGGAAGAGTCGCAAATAGAATTAAAAACGGTCACGCTGTGATCGATGGAAAAACCTATCAGTTACCGCCAACCTTGCCAGAAACACACCATTTGCACGGAGGCCCAGCTGGATCCGGCAGTAAAAACTGGTCCATTATTGAACAAGCAGACGACATGGTACAACTGCAAACGAAGCTTGCTGATGGTGAAATGGGGTATCCGGGCAACATGGTCGTCGATGTGTTTTATCGGTTGCTG
>NZ_JAMZEG020000003.1:622500-629440 GCF_024435075.2 Marinomonas maritima
TGGAAGCGTTGACCAAAGACGATCATGAGTACTGACATGGGCTCTTTGCAATTGACGACTACGAGACACCCACATACGTTCACGAGGATCATGTTTGTTCCACATATTGAAGTCTCCCACTTGTGGTCCTTCTGAAACACGAATACGAAAAACATGACCAGCAGGAACTTTCCAAGCCTTTCCCGCACGCATAGGAATTTTAATGGTATCCACCAAAGTTCGCTTAGCCTCACCCTCCTTTAAAGAATTATAAAACACCTCATCTACAGACAATTTTGATCCTGAGCCTGCTCTGTACGCTGCTTCTACATTACTCATCACCGACTCCATTTTATTTAATGTTTGACTTAGGCTAGTGAAACTGGAAACTCAAATAAAATGACATTTTTTAAAAATACATGACAAATACTAAAGTGAGTTAATGATGGGTCACCCGTATACCGCACTACATACCTTTCATTTAGCGGTTCGTTTTCAAAGTTTAAAATGCACCGCTGATCATCTGCATTTAACAGAATCCGCTGTTAGCCATCAAATTAAGCGACTAGAAACTCAGCTGGGGTTTACTTTATTTTATAAGTCAGGCCGGCAACTCAAAGTTACACCTGAGGGAAAGCGACTATCCTCTGAATTATCAGCCTCTTTTGATCACATAGATCAAGTACTGTCGGATCCAGCCAATACCCCTATCAACGCCATTACGATTTATTGCCTACCTTCACTTATTGAATTTTGGTTACTCCCTCGCTTATTAAAATTTAAAGAAATACACCCCAACTCCGAGCTTGTCATTAATTACCACTCGTCATCACCAGACTACTTGGATGAACACAGCCTTCGCATTGGTAGCCATGAAAAAGATGATCACTCTCCTTATATACGTTCCAGAATTCTATCTGGCGAAACCATCCCCGTTTGCAGCCCCATTTACATGAAGCCGCATCAACTTTTTTCCAGTAAAGACTTACTAGAAGCAGACCTACTACATGACCATACGGGACATAGCTGGAAAGATTGGTTTGCTCTTCAAGGATTTACTTTAAATAAACCAACCCAGCTTTTATATGAAGACTTCCACCTATTAAAAATGGCCACTGTTGCAGCACAAGGAATAGCACTTTGCCCAGAAGCACTTATTAAGAATGATTTAAAGGACGGGAAATTAATTGCACTGTCGACACAGAGAGGAAATATCGGTCGCTATTACGCCCTTGAACGAAATAAATACGCCGATGCCAGTATTAACACTTTAATTAAGCACCTCATTTAAAACAAAAAAGCCCTCTAACCTTTCGATTAGAGGGCTTTAAAAAAACAATAGTTAACTAAATATTAACCCAACCACTTTCTCGCGTTTTGAAACAAACGCAACCATGGCGCTTGCTCTTGCCATTCGCTTGGATGCCAGCTGTGCTGAACGGTACGATAAACACGCTCAGGGTGAGGCATCATGATGGTCACTCGACCATCTTCTGACGTTAATCCCGTCACACCTTGCGCCGAACCATTCGGGTTAAATGGGTAACGTTCGGTCGCTTGACCGTAGTTATCCACATAACGCAATGCGATCTGAGAAGAAGACACCAATGCTGCCATATCTTGCTCATCACGGTATTCGGTTTGGCCCTCGCCATGCGCCACCGCGATTGGCATACGAGAACCTTCCATTCCCGCCAGCAAAATAGAGTTCGATTTCTGAACTTCCACTTGTACGAAACGAGCCTCAAACTGTGCAGATTCGTTACGAATAAACTTAGGCCAATGACTTGCACCGGGAATTAACTCATAAAGATTCGACAACATCTGACAACCATTACACACACCAAGCGTGAAGGTATCAGGGCGATTGAAGAAGGATTCAAACTGTTCGCGTGCAACTGGGTTGAAAAGAATAGACTTCGCCCAACCTTCACCAGCGCCTAATACGTCACCGTATGAGAAACCGCCACAAGCAACCAAACCACTGAAATCAGTCAATTTAGTACGGCCAGACAAAATATCACTCATGTGGACATCAACTGGTGTGAAGCCCGCTTTGTGAAATGCCGCTGCCATTTCGACTTGACCATTTACACCTTGCTCACGCAATACGGCGATTTTAGGCTTAACACCCGACGCAACAAATGCCGCCACTATGTCTTCGTTTTGGTCAAAGTTCACCGATGCCGATAAACCTGGGTCTTTTGCGTCCAACAAATTATCAAATTCTTGTCGTGCCGATTCTGGGTTATCACGCAACGCCTGAACACGGTAACTCGTTTCAGACCAAACACGCTGCCAATTAATGCGTGTTTCTTCTAAAACAGTTTCACCAGCAAAGCGCACACGGATAGAGTCATCACCAGAAAGTGTCGCAATAGAAGAAACAGCAACGCCTACTTTTGCGTAAGCCGCAACAATGTCAGACACATCAGACTCATTCACCTGAACCACCGCACCAAGCTCTTCACTGAACAAAGCCGGTGCCAGTTGAGCACGACTTGTGATGATTTCATCTAGATCAATATTAAGACCCAAATGGCTCGCGAATGACATTTCTGTCAAGGTCGCAAACACACCGCCGTCGGAACGGTCATGGTATGCCAACAACTTACCTTCCGCATTTAATGCTTGAGTCGTGTCAAAAAAGCCAGCCAATGTCGCAGCATCATCCACATCAGGCACTTGCTGACCTAACTTGTTGTAAACCTGAGCAATAACAGAACCGCCAAGACGATTCTGACCTGCTCCCAAATCAATCAACAACAAACGCGTATCGGCTTTATTTTGAAGCTCTGGCGTCAATATTTTACGAACATCAGAAACCGGTGCGAACGCCGTAATTACCAAAGACAATGGAGACGTTACCGCTTTTTTCTTCGCCGTCTTCTTTCCAAACTGTTTTCATCGACATAGAGTCTTTACCAACCGGAATGGCAATATCCAATGCAGGACACAACTCCATACCTACCGCTTTCACAGTTTGATAAAGCTTTTCGTCTTCGCCTTCATGACCTGCTGCCGCCATCCAGTTTGCGGATAACTTAATGTGACTACGTTTGGTAATGTGCGCAGCAGCTAAGTTAGTTAACGCCTCACCGACCGCCATACGACCAGACGCTGGTGCATCAAGCAAAGCAATCGGCGTACGTTCGCCCATAGTCATGGCTTCGCCCGTGTAACTGTCTAACGATGACGTTGTCACAGCAACATCCGCCACAGGTACTTGCCAAGGCCCGACCATTTGATCACGAGCCACCATACCGGTAATCGAACGGTCACCAATGGTGATCAAGAAGTTCTTGCTCGCCACGGTTGGTAAGCTCAATACACGATTTGCCGCATCAGCAAGATCCACATCAACAGCAGTGAAATCATCCCCTGCAATAATCGCTTTAGTCGCTTCACGATGCATCTTAGGCGCCTTGCCAAACAAAACAGACATTGGCAAATCAACAGGCTTATTATCGAAGTGCTCATCGGCGACTTCTAAATGCATTTCTTCTTTGGCTTCACCGACAATGGCAAAAGGACAACGCTCACGCTCACAAATAGCCGTAAACTCTGCGACACGATCTGGAGAAACCGCCATCACGTAACGCTCTTGCGATTCGTTACACCAGATTTCTAACGGTGACATGCCAGGCTCATCGTTAAGCACCTTACGCAAATCGAAACTACCACCACGCTCACCGTCTTTTACTAGCTCAGGTAATGCGTTGGACAAACCACCAGCACCCACATCGTGGATAAAGCTAATTGGGTTATTGTCACCAAGCTGCCAACAACGGTCGATCACTTCCTGACAACGACGCTCCATCTCTGGATTACCACGCTGTACAGACGCGAAATCAAGATCTTCGTTGCCATCAGCAGACGCCATAGAAGACGCAGCACCGCCACCAAGACCAATCAGCATGGCTGGTCCGCCAAGCACGATCAGCTTAGCGCCAACTTTAATTTCTTTTTTCTCAACATGCTCACGACGAATATTCCCCAAACCACCCGCCAACATAATGGGCTTATGGTAACCGCGCACTTCTTCTTGAGAAGCGCCTTGGATTTTTTGTTCGTAAGTACGGAAGTAACCTAATAAGTTTGGGCGACCAAATTCGTTGTTAAACGCCGCACCACCAATAGGACCTTCGATCATGATATCCAAAGGCGTCACGATACGAGACGGTTTGCCATAATAACTTTCCCAAGGTTGTTCAAAACCAGGGATTTTAAGGTCAGAGACCGTGTAACCACTCAAACCTGCCTTTGGTTTTGAGCCGATACCTGTCGCACCTTCATCACGAATCTCACCACCAGAACCCGTTGCCGCACCTGAAAAAGGTGAAATGGCCGTCGGATGGTTGTGAGTTTCAACCTTCATCAGAATATCGATGTTTTCCTGGCTGAAATTGTATTCACAAGAGCTGGCGCTGGAAAAAAACGTCCCGCAAAATTACCCTCCATGACCGCAGCATTGTCTTTATAAGCAGACAAGGTCCCATCAGGATTGTGTTCGTGTGTGTTCTTGATCATTTTGAACAAAGAACGCTCTTGCTCTTCGCCATCAATAGTCCAAGACGCATTAAAAATTTTATGACGACAATGCTCTGAGTTTGCCTGAGCAAACATCATCAACTCGATGTCAATTGGGTTACGTCCAAGCTCAACAAAAGACTCAACAAGATAATCAATTTCATCTTCAGCAAGAGCGAGACCTAGTGTTTGGTTTGCCTCAACCAACGCAGATCGTCCACCACCAAGCACATCAACACTCGTCATAGGTGCAGGCTCTGCATGAGAAAACATATCAGAAGCGTCGCTTAATGCCGAAAGCACGCTTTCTGTCATGCGGTCATGCAACATCACCGACAACAAATCTAACGCTTCAAGCGTTAATGGTTCAGAGCTATGAATAAAGTATTCCACGCCACGTTCAACGCGAGATACGGCCGCAAGGCCACAGTTATGAAGGATATCGGTTGCTTTCGATGACCAAGGTGAAATCGTTCCTAAACGAGGAACCACTAAAACACTTTGATCCGATGAACTGACTTGGGAGGATTTAGGACCGTAGGCCAAAACACGTTGTAAAACAGTTTCCTGTTCAACAGTAAGCGTTTGATTATCAGCCAGCTCCACAAAATGGAGAAATTGAGCATCGACATCTGTAACAGTAGCGACAGATGATTGCATATTGGCTAATAACTTTGCCTTGCGAAACGCCGATAGCGCAGCGGAACCATGCAGAGTTAGCATGTTGAGTATTGCCTCACTTGGTAGTTTTGGGGAAATGGTGCGGGTATTTTAAATCAATGAAGCAAATAGAGGCCAGCAGAGTATGAATTTTCTACACAAAATGAACGAATAAACTGCCTAAATCGCCTTTTTTGCCCGTTCCTTAAGTTTCTTTTTCTGCTCACGGCGGTATTGGAAGAATTGCGTCAGCTGAGCAGATGCCGTTTCCGCCAATACGCCGGATTCAACATTCACTTTATGATTAAGGAACGGTGCCTCAAAAAAACACCCCTGACTTTCAACAACACCACTTTTAGGCTCCATCGCTGCATAAACAACGCGATCAATTCGGGCATGAATCATTGCTCCTGCACACATAGAACATGGCTCCAACGTCACATATAAAGTTGCACCAGGTAATCGATAGTTCTTCATTTTTTGACATGCCATGCGAATCGCTTGAATTTCTGCATGCGCCGTCGGGTCACAAAGAGAAATTGGAGCATTATAACCCTCGCCAATGACCTCATCGTTCAACACAATAATGGCACCCACTGGGATTTCATTTTCAGACGCCGCTTTCGCAGCCAATTCAAGCGCCCGTTCCATCCAGTATTGATCTTTCATTCTTGATTTACCTCAAGGCGACTATTTTGCATTTAATACATAATTGCCTTTAATGCATAATCCGCTCTACACTAAAATCTAACGCAATGATAAATAAAAGGAGTTCTGTTTATGAATACAGTGGCAGATCTAATGACAACAGATTTAATCACATTAAGGGAAAATGATTCTTTAGCGAAAGCCAAAGCATTGATGCACGAAAAAAACATTAGAAACATCCCCATCATCAACGATGAGGGAGAATGCGTAGGCATGCTAACCCAGCGTGAATACTTACGTCATGCATTTCACCTAGTTAGCCAATTTGGCACGCAACACATATCCAAAAAAAGAACAACAAACGCCGATTGCCAACGCCATGAACAAGGACATCTTAACCATTAGCCCTGAAACAGAATTAAGCATGGCTGCCGAGTTCTTCATTGAAAACAAGTATGGATGCTTACCCGTCATTCAAAACGACAAACTCGTCGGCATTCTCACACCTGTAGACTTTGTTAAACTTGCACACAAAATGCTAAAAGAGTCTGCTTAAACTAAGCCTGCTCGAGATACTGATTAGAGCCAGAGGATGCAATTTGCGCCTCTTTCTCTAGTTGAACATCAATCGCTTGAACGCCAAAATCCGTTTCTGACAAAAGGAAACTAACCGATTGCCCCTTTCTAAGCGTTTTATGACCATCACAGGCAATCGATTTGTAATGAACAAAAGCATCGCTGCCTTCTACTCGCTTAATAAAGCCAACGCCTTTCGCGTCATTAAACCATTTAACCTTTCCCGTTAATCGTTCCATAACCATTGCGCCTCTTTTTTTATTTTTATTAAAGTAAGCGTGAAGCCAGAAACCCTAAAATGATTTCTGACTTCTATTTATTTACAAAGATTCAATACGAATTTTTTTTTTGCTCTTCTAGCTTGTTCACTGCCAACTGCAAATCATCACATTTAGAACGTTCTTTTTCGACCACTTCTGCTGGCGCTTTCGCCACAAAGCTGTCATTAGAAAGTTTGCCTTGTATGCGCTGTAGTTCTTTGGACGTTTTATCAATTTCTTTTTGCAAGCGAGCCAGCTCAGCATCTTTATCAATCAAACCCGCCATT
>NZ_JAMZEG020000004.1:0-2500 GCF_024435075.2 Marinomonas maritima
AACGTAGCTACCCGCAATGCCACTCGCGTGACAACCGGAACACCAGAGGTTCGTCCACTCCGGTCCTCTCGTACTAGGAGCAGCTCCTCTCAAATCTCAAACGTCCACGGTAGGACCGAACTGTCTCACGACGTTCTAAACCCAGCTCGCGTACCACTTTAAATGGCGAACAGCCAGTGTTCCTTGGACCGCTTCAGCCCCAGGATGTGATGAGCTGACATCGAGGTGCCACACTGCCGCCGATGTGAACTCTTGGGCGGTATCACCGTCGTTATCCCGGTACCTTTATCCGTTGAGCGATGGCCCTCTCATATGAACCACCGGATCACTAAGACCTACTTTCGTACCTGCTCGACGGGTTCGAACCGCAGTTAAGCGTGCTTTTGCCTTTACACTCGGCCAGATTTCCGACCAGTGCCTAGCACACCGCGCTCCTCCGTTACTCTTTGGGAGGAGACCGCCCCAGTCAAACTACCCACCACACAGTGTCCTCGATCCAGATAATGGACCTGAGTTAGAACCTCAAACATACTGTGGTGGTATTTCAAGATTGGCTCCAAAGGAACTAGCGTCCTATCTTCAAAGCCTCCCACCTATCCTACACAAATAGGTTCAAAGTTCACTGTGAAGCTATAGTAAAGGTTCACGGGGTCTTTCCGTCTAGCCGCGGATACAGCATCTTCATCAGTGATTTCAATTTCACTGAGTCTCGCACAGTGTGGCCATCAGCAATACATTCGTGCAGGTCAAACTTTACCCGACAAGGAATTTTATTACCTTAGGACCGTTATAGTTACGGCCGTTTACTTGGGCTTGATCAAGAGCTTCGGCCGCGCTAAATTTGCATCAATTAACCTTCAAGCACTCGGGCAGGCGTCACACCCTATAATGTCCACCTCGTGTTTGCAGAGTGCTGTGTTTTTAATAAACAGTCGCAGCCACCGGGTATCTTCGACCGATCAGTGCCATGAGCAAGTCCTTCACACCAGCCGGCAATTCTTCTCCCCGAAGCGACAAACATTTTGCCTAGTCTTTCACCCGAGTTTCAAGCGCCTCGGTATTCTACCTGACCACCTGTGTCATTTGTAAATGTCATATATCTGAAGCTTGTGCTTTTCCTGAAGCATGGCATCAACCACTTGCCCAAAAGAGGGCTCGTCATCAGTTTCGATCTTTCCCACTAAATGAGGTGCCCGGATTTGCCTAAGCACCTAACCTACCGCCTTAAACACAGACAACCATCGCTGTGCTGGCCTAGCCTTCTCCGTCTCTCTCCATCGCAATATACATTCGCGTACAGGAATATTAACCTGTTTTCCATCGACTACGCATTTCTGCCCGCCTTAGGGCCGACTCACCTGCCCTGATTAACATGGGACAGGAAACTTACTCCCCCGTGGCGGGGAGTTTTTCTTCCCTCATTGCCATCACACAACATTCTACCTCTTGATACTTCCAGCCTGCTCTACAGCTTGACCTTCAACGGCTAAGAACTCTTCCTCACCATGCCCACACTACATCCGTAGCTTCGGTGCGGCTAGCTTTATTCTCGTTGTACCTTTCCGTGCAGGCCGATTCGACTAGTGAATGTTACGCTTTAAAGGATGGCTGCTTCTGGCCAACCTCCTAGCCAGCTCAAGCCTTCCAAGAATGCTTTTCCTTAAATTAACTGTAAATTGGAATCCTAATGATCATTCAAGAGCTCTTCCACACTATAGATGCGTTGCACCTGCCAGTGTTCCCCCTGTATTGCACTCACAGTATTCGGAGTTTGCATGGGGTTGGTGGAAAACATGACCCCCAGCCTAAACAGTTTCTACCTCTAATGGTGAGAGTAAGCCAGAGGCGCTACCTAAATAGCTGAGAGAACTGTCAGCTGTCTCCAGAGTTTGATTAGCCACTCCCTATCCACAAGTCATCCCAGCCTTTTCTTAACGGAAGGGGTTCATTCTCCAGCGATGTTAGCCCAACCTTCAACCACGGCGGATAGATCGCCCGGTGTTTTCGGGTTCATTCTATAAATTCAACGCCCGCTGTTGACTCGGTTTCTACGGCCCCACTACATGCTTAATCCTGTTGCCAAAAATAAGTCGTTGTGACCTATTACAAAAGGCTTACAGCGCCCATGAAACTAAGTCCAGCTCCCACTGCTTGCATGTACACGGGTTTCAGGATCTATTTACTCCCCTCACAGGGTCCTTTCTCGCTCCTTTCTCATGTATCATTCTGCATTATCGGTCAGTCAGGGTATTTGTTTCTGAGGATGGTCCCCATATTCAGACAGGATACCACGTGTCCCGTCCTACTCGTTTTCACTATAATGGCATTTTCGGTAGACATTCGTATACGGGGCTATCACTCTCTACGGCGGCTCTCTTCCAGAGCCTTCTACTAACACCAAAATAACTTAAGGCTAATCCCCTCGCTCGCCGCTACTTAGGGAATCTCGGTTGATTTCTTTTCCTAAGGGTACTTAGATGTTTCAGTTCCCCTCGTTCGC